>NZ_RZSG01000965.1:0-2025 GCF_003997725.1 Mesorhizobium sp. M4A.F.Ca.ET.050.02.1.1 | reverse complement strand
CTCGCGCAGCCGCCAGATCGCCCCAGCCTGCGAGACCGAACTGGCGACCAGCCCATCGATGATGCCGGCTTCCTCCCAGATCGCCGCCAGGCCATCCTCCAATGCCTCTCGCGCGGCCTCGACGCTGTCGGCGCCAAGCTCGAGGACCAGCAGGCAAGGGGCATCGAGCGGCAACTGGCCGGGCGCGAAGCCGAGCATCCGGTTCATGGCGGCGGCGAAACGCTGCCACAGGATCTCGGCGGCGTTGAGCCGCGTCTGGGTACGCTCCAGGAAATGCCGCACGATGCGCTGCGCGCTGGCCGCATCCGGAACGCCGACCAGTGCCGTGGCGCTGGCGCCTGCCACCGGATCGAGCCGCAAGACGACGCGGGTGACGATGCCGAGCGTGCCCTCGGCGCCGATGAACAGGTGCTTCAGATCGTAGCCGGCGCTGGTCTTCAGCACCCGCGTCAGGTCGGAAAACACGTTGCCGTCGGGCAGCACCGCCTCGAGGCCGAGCACGCGATGGCGCATCGTGCCGTTGCGGAAAGCCATGATGCCGCCGGCATTGGTGGAAACCATGCCGCCTATGGTGCAGGAGCCGCGCGCGGCAAGGTCGATGCCGGGATCGAGCGCATGCGCGGCCGCCGCCTCCTGCAGCACCGAGAGCGGCGTGCCGGCCCCGACGATCGCCGTGCGCGCGAACGGGTCGATCTCTTCCACCCTGTTCAGGGCGCCGAGATCGCAGATGACCTGGCCGGCCACGGTCGCGGCGGCCCCTGTCAGCCCGGTACGCCCACCCTGGGCGACGAGGCTCAAACCCCGTGCCGCGCAGAATTTCACCATCGCCGCCACGCCCTCCGTGTCGGCTGGCCGCACCAGCGCCGAAGCGCCGAAATTGCGCTGGTCGAAGCCCGGATCGCGACTGGCGAGCTCGGCCTTGTCCCACACCACGGCGTTGGGGCAGGCGGCGCGCAGGTCGGCGATGAGGGTTTCACTCACGAGTGGCTCCATTCATGGGCGAGCCCTCCTATAGAGGAAGCGGAGGCTTCGAGTCACGCAGGGGAACTCTCCCGCATCGATCGTGCAGATTCCAGGGATCGTTCGGCCGCGTGCGGCGTTTGAGCAAAAGCTGAAATGGAGAAACCGACAATGGGTGATGATCGGCTGGAGAAGATCAGGCAGCGTGCGTATGAGATCTGGGAACGCGAGGGACGTTTGTTCGGCAATCACGACCGGCACTGGAGCCAGGCCGAGGCGGAAATCGACCGCGAGGCGGCCTTGCCGCTTACGGCCGATGACGCCCTGCCGGAAACCAGCAGGATCGCCAGCACCGACATACTGACGGTCGAGGAGCTGGCCATGCGCACCGGCATAACGGGCGACGAGGCGCAGGAGCTGATCGACAGGCTGGGCAGCGACCGCGCCGCGATCGAGGCCGCCGCCCGCAGCCTCAAGGCGAGACGGCGGCTCTGAAAGCAATTTAAGGAAAAGTGCGCGGCGGCTTTCCGTCCGCAATTGCGTAAAAAACAAATAGGTTTCGGACTCAATCGAGCCGGGAACAGGGCGGCGTCGCTGCGCGTTGATCTCTGTAAGGAGATCAAAAATGTCGATGCCGAAAACGTCTGTCCACAAGCAAGACTATCGGACGAATCGGGCCGACTACCTGATCGCCAAGACGCCGACCCCCAATGCGGAGCCGAAACCGAAAAAGAGGTCGTCGCGGCTTGGTGACCAGCGCTCGGCCCGGCTCTCGGAGAGCCCTTCAGAGACAGTGGCGAAACCGCAACCGCGCCGCTAGCAGGCGTGGCACGGCGGGCTGCCGTGGTCCGCGCTGCCCAGGTCGTCTGTTCTGTCGGAACCCTTGGTGCCTTCGCAGGTTCATCCTTCATAACCCGAAGGAGACCACCCCATGGACCACACCAACCACGTACGGCTCACCGACGCCGAGCTGACCCCGGCCATCCTCGAAGGCGCGACCATCTACGGTCCTGACGACGAGAAGATCGGCTCCGTCGACCACATGCACGGCAGCCAGGTCGTCAT
>NZ_RZSG01000964.1:0-2028 GCF_003997725.1 Mesorhizobium sp. M4A.F.Ca.ET.050.02.1.1 | reverse complement strand
CCGCAGGCCGACACGGTCCGCGTCGAGGAGATGATCAACTACTTCCCCTATGACTGGAAGGGACCGGAAGCGGCCTCGACGCCGTTCAACTCGACCGTCAGCGTCATGCCGACGCCGTGGAACGAGCACACCAAGCTGATGCACGTCGCCATCAAGGGTTTCGACGTCAAGCCGACCGAGCAGCCCAAGGCCAACCTGGTGTTCCTGATCGACGTGTCGGGTTCGATGAACGAGCAGGACAAGCTGCCGTTGTTGCAGTCGGCCTTCCGCCTGCTGGTCAGCAAGCTCAAGCCCGACGACACCGTCTCGATTGTCACCTATGCGGGCGACGCCGGCACGGTGCTGATGCCGACCAAGGTCGCCGAGAAGGACAAGATCCTGTCGGCCATCGATCATCTGCAGCCTGGCGGCTCGACGGCGGGCGAGGCGGGTATCCGGGAAGCTTACAAGCTTGCCCAGCAATCCTTCGTCAAGGATGGCGTCAACCGTGTGATGCTCGCCACAGACGGCGACTTCAATGTCGGCCAGACAGATGACGACGACCTGAAGCGGTTGATCGAGCAGGAGCGCAAGACCGGCGTCTTCCTGTCGGTGTTCGGTTTCGGACGGGGCAATCTGAACGACCAGATGATGCAGACCATCGCGCAGAACGGCAACGGCACCGCCGCCTATATCGATACGCTCGCCGAGGCCGAGAAGGTCCTGGTCGAGGACGCGTCCTCGACGCTGTTCACCATCGCCAAGGACGTCAAGATCCAGGTCGAGTTCAATCCGGACAAGGTCTCGGAATACCGGCTGATCGGCTATGAGACCCGCGCGCTCAACCGCGAGGATTTCAACAACGACCGCGTCGATGCCGGCGATATCGGTTCCGGCCATTCGGTGACCGCGATCTACGAGATCACACCGAAGGGCAGCGGCGGCGAGCAGATTGACCCGCTGCGCTACGGCCAGGCGACGGTCAACAATGGCGGCGTCGCCAATGCCGACGAATATGCCTTCGTCAAGATCCGCTACAAGCTGCCCAACGAGGACACCTCGAAGCTGATCACCACGCCGGTGACATCGGCCAACGAGGTCCAGTCCTTCGACCAGGCCGGCACCGATCAGCGCTTCTCGGTCGCGGTCGCCGCGTTCGGCCAGAAGCTGCGCGACGAGGATGCGACCGCGAAGTTCGGTTACGACAAGATCATGGAGATTGCCACCGCCGCCCGAGGAGCCGATCCGTTTGGCTACAGGTCGGAATTCTTGTCGCTTGTGCGCCTTGCCTCGGCGCTGGGCGGTAACCGGTAGTGGCAATAACGGCCGGCTCCTTTCAGACGGGATCGTTCTGATACGGGGGAGCCGGCCTACGGGCGGGTGAGGCAGGCCGGCAAGGAAAACCTTGCCGGCCTTTTTTTGAGGATCTGTCGAGATTCAGGCAAGGCGGCCTGCAAACGTCGTCGTCCTGCGCTTGCGGTGCTCACGCGCGGTTCTCAGACCTCCCAGTTTGTTCGCTTCGCGCCCGTCTTCGACTCCGGCTCGGCCTGACCTGAATCTAAACAGATTCCAAACCCGGCTCCCGATTTCGGCAGATCGTTAAATTGCGTGGTTTTTCGGGAAGATGATCGCAATCCCCTCTTGTTACGAAGAGCTAATAGACAGGCTTGTGGGGGGCCAAAGTTGCAGATCAGGTTCATCGCGAATTCGACGCCAGCGGCAAGGAACGCGCAGGCGCCGGGAGCGACCGTTTCACCGACGCCATCGGCGGAATCCCGACGCATCAAGAGCGATGTCGATGCCGCCCGCACCACCGCGATGTCGGCCCTCAACAACGACCGCTTCCGCGTCATGCTGGAGCAGATCAGCGATCCCGGCGCATCCGGCGCATTGGTGACGATGGGCAGCGACGCCGGCAGCACCACCGACATCAAGACAGCACTGTCGCGCTACGCCGAAAACAGCGAATAGCCGAAACGGCCGATTGGTTCAGGCCCGCCCGCGACGGCGTTCGCGGCGAGCTTCGCTGGTCTCGGCGGTGGTTGGGGT
>NZ_RZSG01000963.1:0-2030 GCF_003997725.1 Mesorhizobium sp. M4A.F.Ca.ET.050.02.1.1 | reverse complement strand
AAATTGCGCCAGCCGCCATAGGCCGAGATATCCGTCGCCGCCAGCAGGCCGGCGGTTTCGGCAAGGAACCCTTTCGCCGATGTGCCGTCGTCGAGCTCGATGGTGCCGATTCCGAGCGGCGGCGGGATAGCGGCGACGAAACGGCCGAAGGCATCGGCGCAAAGCCGCCAGACCTCCACCTCGATAGCCGCGCCGCCGCTGCCGACCCGGACCAGCCCGGGCTTGGGTGGGATTTGGCCGGCAAGCTCATAGAGCTTGTAGGAAGGGCTCGTCCGCGTCGCCCGGCAGAAACGCGCTCCGGCATTCTTCAACTGGCCATTGAGCGGCATTCCCGAGAGGTGCGCGCCGACCACCACCAGTTCGATGCTGTCCTCGGCGGGCGCGGCGGCGGGCTGAGCACTTGGCTGCCGCCATCCGGTCGCGCCGAGGGTGAGATCGCTGGCTGAATGAAGGTCGCGCGCGACCGACGCGAGGAGGCCATCCTTTCCTGCCGCGGCCAACAGGGTCACGCTCATCGGCAGGCCGTCGGCGCGTGTGCCGGTCGGCACGGCGATTCCGCACATGTCGAGCAGATTGACGAAATTGGTGTAGGTGCCCAACCGGCTGTTGGTGGCGATCGGATCGGCAAGCACGGCATCGAGCGTGTAGTGGATTGGCGCCGTCGGCAGGCAGAACAGGTCGACGGAGGCGATGACCGGGGCGAGCCGCGCCTTATAAGCCTGCAGGGCATAGAACCCGCGGAAGGCGTCGGCGGCCGATAGGTTTCTGGCGCCGCCGATAATCTTGCGCGTCACGGGATGGAGGGCCGCTTCGTTCACCTCGAAGAAGTCGCGGATCGCGGCATAGCGTTCCGCCACCCAGGCGCCCTCGTAGAGAAGATCGGCGGTGGCGTAGAAGTCGCCGAACGGGATCTCGACGGGGCGGCAGCCGAGCCGCGACAGCAAGGCCAGCGACGCCTCGAAACCAGCCTGCATTGCCGCATCGCCGAAGAATTTCAGGTCGGCTTTTGCCGGGATACCGACGCTCAGCGCCGGCGGGCGCGCCGCGAGCGATTGGACGGCGATGTCACGCGAATAGGGATCGGCCGCGTCGCGCGCGGCGGCGACGGAGAATACCGCATAGGCGTCGTCGACGGTCAGCGCGAAGACCGAGACGCAGTCGAGCGTCCGGCAGGCTGGCACGACGCCAGCCGTCGACAGCGCGCCGACGCTCGGCTTCAGCCCGACGACGCTGTTGAGGCCGGCCGGAACGCGACCCGAGCCGGCGGTATCGGTGCCAAGCGCGAAGGAGACGATGCCGCGCGCCGTCGCCACGGCCGAGCCGGAGGAGGAGCCGCCGGGCACCAGTTTCGGATCGATCGCATTCCTCGGGATCGGCCACGGCGTGCGCACGCCGACCAGACCGGTGGCGAACTGGTCGAGATTGGTCTTGCCGACGACCAGGGCGCCCGCGGCCCTGAGCCTCGCCACCACGGCGGCGTCCCTTGCGGGCGTGTAGGCATATTCGGCGCAGGCGGCCGTGGTCGGCATGCCGGCGACGTCGATATTGTCCTTGACGGCGAAGGGGATGCCCCAGAGCGGCCTGGCCACGGGGTCGAACGGCCCGAGCGCGTCGGCCGCGGCCAGCATCTCGGCTCTCGTCGCAAGGTGGATGAAGATGCCGGGGTCGCCAGCGGCTTCGATGCGGGCCAGCACCGTATCGATCACATCGGCGATGCCGATGCCGCTTTGGTAGGCCGCGTGCAGGCTGCCGATGTCGAAATGGATGTCGCTCATCTCGTGTCCCCCAGAATGGTCACCGGCAAATCCCACTGGATCAGCACGACGCAGCCGTCCTTCGTCCACACCGAATGCTCGGTGCCGACCGGATTGAGGATCACGCTGCCTGCCGGATAGTCGCCGTTCTCGTCGCTCTGCGTGCCTTCCAGCACGACGATGGTTTCCAGCCCGACATGACGGTGGCGCGGCACGCCGGCGCCCGGCTGGTATTTGAGCACCGCGACCGACGGTTCGACCGGACCGCCCTTGAGC
>NZ_RZSG01000962.1:0-2033 GCF_003997725.1 Mesorhizobium sp. M4A.F.Ca.ET.050.02.1.1 | reverse complement strand
GGCTGAGCCGGCACGTAAAGTGTTAGAGCATATCTTGTGCGTCCGATTTGGACGCGCGTCGCGACTTTAGAGCGACGCGCGTCCAAATCGGACGCACAAGATATGCTCTAACACTTTACGTGCCGGCTCAGCCTTGCGGGTTCTGCGGTGCGGCCGGCTTGAGGCGCACGCCCCTGCCGCCGCGCTCGCTGGCCTGGTTCTCGCCGATCAGCTCCACCCCGGACCCGTCGAGGGCCTGGATGACCTTCATCAGCGTGTCGACCACGCCCCTGACGACACCGTCGCTCGCCTCCATGCGCTGGATGGTCGGAAGCGAAACCCCGGCGCGCTCGGCCAGCGTCTTCTGATCGATGCCGGCCAGCGCCCTCGCGGCGCGCATCTGCTGGGCGGTGATCATCGGCCAGAACCCTTGTCTGAGTCTGCAGTATCAATGGATAATATAAGGATCGTGATGTTTCAAGCATCATTTAGCATGGATGAACATGGGTCACTCACTGTCCGCCACCGCATGGCGCCGCTGCAGGAAGCGCGCCACCAGCCAGCAGAGCATGGCCCAGGCGAAACCGGCACACCAGCCGGCGAGCACGTCGGACGGCCAGTGGACGCCGAGATAGACGCGGCTGGCGCCGACCAGCAATGTCGTCAGTATGGCAAGGCCGAGGACAAAGATCTTCGTCGTGCGGCCCGGCAGGAAGCGGGCCGCCATGCTGCCTAGGGTGAGGTAGGTCACCGCCGAAAGCATGGCGTGACCACTCGGAAAGGACAGCGAGGTCTCGTTGACGAGATGCGAAACAAGATCCGGTCGTGGCCGGTCGACTTCGAACTTGAGCAGGCTCGACAGCACTTGCCCGCCCGCCACGGCCACGAACATCAGCAGCGCGGTTGCCGGCCGGCGGATGAGCAGTAGATAGATGATGACCGCTGTCGTCACCAGCACCAAAACGCTGGTGCCGCCAAGGCTGGTAATGTCGCGCACCGCCCCTTCCAGCCAGGCCGGGCCGATCGGACTATCCGGCTGGCCCGGATGGCGAAAGGCGAGCAGGATCTCGGTGTCGAAAGCATGCGGCGTGGTCGCGTGCGCCACCTCCATCAGCTCCTCCAAGCCCCACAGACCGCCGGCGATCACCAGTCCGGCCAGTAGAACCGGGAACTCGATCTTGTTGAGCAGGGCGGTTGCGAAGGACCTCATCAGCTTGGCCGTCCGACTACAGCCGCTGCATATAGGGCCCGAGGGTGATCAGCGCCACGGCGGCGATCGCCAGCACGATGCCGGTGGCCTGCAGCGCGTTGACCCTCTCGCCGAAAAAGGCAAGCGCAACCACGTTCACCGACACCAGTTGGATCACCGCCGAAAGGCTGAACGACACCGACATGCCGAACTCACGGATCAGCCTCAGCATGATCAGGTTGCCGATCGAATAGAGCGCCAGCGTCAGCACGATCTTGCCGAGGCTTGGCGCCAGCCCCCATTGCTTGGCCGCGGTCGCCGCGAGCAGGAAGATCACGGTCGACACACCAAGCTGCACCAGTCCCCAGAAACTCACTTTTCATCCCCTCCTGTAGCGGCCGTCGCCGCGCGTGCCGCAGTCCTTGTTTCCC
Source organism: Mesorhizobium sp. M4A.F.Ca.ET.050.02.1.1 (assembly GCF_003997725.1). Taxonomy (NCBI): domain Bacteria; kingdom Pseudomonadati; phylum Pseudomonadota; class Alphaproteobacteria; order Hyphomicrobiales; family Phyllobacteriaceae; genus Mesorhizobium; species Mesorhizobium sp. M4A.F.Ca.ET.050.02.1.1. The sequence continues at coordinate 434 of NZ_RZSG01000962.1, read as the reverse complement.
AAGCGCGCGAGGCCGTCAAGCAGACCGCGTCGGACCGGTGTCCCGCTCAGACATGATCGAAGCCGGATGTCGCAAGATACGTCCTGGCAACATGGTTGGTGCTGGCCGGCGCGATATTTTGACGATCATGCGGGAGCGACGAATGACGGCCGAAGCCGGCCGTATCCATGGTCGCGCTCATGAGCCGGCAAATAGATTGCCGAAATCGCGACTTCTGTCACGAAAATGTGATCCTGCGGCTATACGGGTCGGAAGCTCACATGCTCCAGCCAAGAAGCCAGAGGAAAGCTCATGACCGACCACCGCTCCCCTGACACCGGTTTCCGCACCAGCCTGCTCGAGGAGAATGACGGTCCGGCCGTCAATCCTACCGACAACCGCACCATGGGCGAGATCATCGCCGCGCGTTTCTCGCGCCGTGGCTTCCTGAAGGG
>NZ_RZSG01000961.1:0-2034 GCF_003997725.1 Mesorhizobium sp. M4A.F.Ca.ET.050.02.1.1 | reverse complement strand
GAACGCTATATCTGAGACCGAGACCTACAATCTCGACAAGAAGCAGCACGCTCTGATCATGATCGACCGCCTGAATTCTGTGATGCGAATGTGATGGCCCGCTCGGGATGGCAATCGCCATGCCGATAGGATATCCACCCCCACAACTCACATTCAGACTTTCATGACGGTTCATTCATGTCACGCGACACATTCTACATCACGACGGCGATTTCCTACCCGAACGGCAAGCCGCATATCGGCCATGCCTATGAGCTGATCGCCACCGACGCGCTTGCCCGCTTCCAGCGCCTCGACGGCAAGCAGGTGTTCTTCCTGACCGGCACCGACGAGCACGGCATCAAGATGCTGCAGACGGCGCGCAAGGACGGTGTCACGCCGCGCGAGCTCGCCGACCGCAACTCGGCCGAGTTCAGGCGCATGGCGACCGTGCTCAACGCCTCCAACGATGACTTCATCCGCACCACCGAGGAGCGACATTACGCGTCCTCGCAGGCGATCTGGAAGGCGATGGCCGCCAATGGCGATATCTACAAGGGCGGCTATGCCGGCTGGTATTCGGTGCGCGACGAGGCCTATTACGGCGAGGAGGAGACCGAGCTGCGCGCCGACAATGTCCGCTACGGGCCGCAGGGGACGCCGGTCGAATGGGTCGAGGAAGAGAGCTATTTCTTCCGGCTTTCGGCCTATCAGGACAAGCTCATCGCGCTTTACGAAAGTCAGCCCGACTTCATCGGCCCCGCCGAGCGCCGCAACGAGGTGATGAGTTTCGTCAAGTCGGGGCTGAAGGACCTGTCGGTCTCGCGCACCACTTTCGACTGGGGCGTGCCGGTGCCCGGCGACGAGAAGCACGTGATGTATGTGTGGGTCGACGCCTTGACCAACTACATCACCGGCCTCGGCTATCCCGATGAAAACGATGATAAATGGAAGTTCTGGCCGGCTGATGCTCACATCATCGGCAAGGATATTGTGCGCTTCCACGCGGTCTATTGGCCGGCCTTCCTGATGTCGGCGGGAATCCCGCTGCCCAAGCGCGTCTTCGGCCACGGCTTCCTGTTCAACCGCGGCGAGAAGATGTCGAAGTCGGTCGGCAACGTCATCGACCCGTTCACCATGGCCGAGCACTACGGCGTCGACCAGGTGCGCTATTTCTTCCTGCGCGAGGTGCCATTCGGACAGGACGGCAACTACAGCCATGAAGCGATCGTCAACCGCACCAACGCGGATCTCGCCAACGGGCTCGGCAATCTGGCGCAGCGCTCGCTGTCGATGATCGCCAAGAACTGCGGCGGCGTGGTGCCGAAGCGCGGCGAATTGACGGAGGCCGACGGCGCCATCCTCGATCAGGCGGTCGAAGCGCTGGCGACGGCACGCAAGGCGATGGCGGAGCAGGGCATCCATCTGGCGCTGGCGGCGATTTTCGGCGTGGTGGCGGAAGCCGATCGCTATTTTGCTTCCCAGGAACCCTGGGCGCTGCGGAAAACCGATCCCGTGCGCATGGAGACGGTGCTGTGGACAACGGCAGAACTCGTCCGGCGGGTGACGGTGCTGTGCCAGCCCTTCATTCCGGGATCTGCCGCGAAGCTGCTCGACCTGCTGGCGGTACCGGCGGACAAGCGCAATTTCGAGCATGTCCATGCCGACCATGCGCTGGTGCCGGGCACGGCCCTGCCGGCGCCCGAGGGCGTGTTCCCGCGTTATGTCGAGCAGGATGCCAAAGCCTGATGCTGGTCGACAGTCATTGCCATCTCGACTTTCCGGACTTCGCCGAGGAGCGGGCGGCCATCGTCGCCCGCGCCCTCGCGGCCGGCATCGGCCGCATGGTGACGATCTCGACACGTGTGAGGCGGTTTCAGCAAATACTTGAAATTGCTGAGACTTTTGATGAGGTCTATTGCTCGGTCGGCACCCATCCACACAATGCGGCGGAAGAACTCGACGTGACCGCCGACGAGCTGGTGCGCCTTTCCGCGCACCCAAAGGTGGTGGCGATCGGCGAGGCCGGGCTCGACTATTTCTACGACCGCGCCC
>NZ_RZSG01000960.1:0-2038 GCF_003997725.1 Mesorhizobium sp. M4A.F.Ca.ET.050.02.1.1 | reverse complement strand
CCGCTATCCTGCACGCGGCGGCAAGGCTCGATCGCGACAGGGATTTTGATGACTTTGGCATTTACCATCTGACGGGAGCCGGCGAGGCCAACTGGAGCGGTTTTGCCCGCCAGATCCTGGAGATGAGCCGCGCGCACGGCGGGCCGCACGCGCGAGTGCGCGACATCGCCACCGGCGACTATCCGACCAAGGCTCGACGCCCCCAAAATTCGCGCCTGTCAACGGCGAGGTTCGGGAGCACCTTCGCCTGGCAGGCGCCGGACTGGCGGCTGTCCGCACAAAGGGTGGTGTCTCGTTTGCTGGGACAGGGAAAAGGCGATGCCGGTGGATCCGTCGCCGGCCCGGGCCTGCGGTAGCGAACTCTAATGTTGCGCCCCCAACTGTCCAGTCCGGCGGAGTCCGCGCAAGCAGATCAAGTCGCCGACGGGAAGTATGCAGGCATTCAATCCTGCGTGCTTCCAAAAAAATATATGGCGATGATCTCAACTCCACGCTATGCGATAACGGGGTGAAGGGGCTGGGGAATGGCGCTCTGGATCGGCGCAGGATGATGATCTGTCCGGCGCCAGTCTAGTGGCCATGTCTTCGTGCCTGGAGTTCAGTACTACCCAATGACATCCTATGTAGAAGCTGTGTCCGGACTTCGGCCGAAGATGCGGCGTGCTATCATCATGCTTCAGGACATCATCATGGTCCTGATCGCGGTGGCGCTCAGCCTGGTTTTGTCACAGTCGAAGCTGTCGTTCGACGCGTTCTCCTATGGCGGGCTGGCCTGCTGGGCGGTCATCGTGCTGATTGCCCATCTGCTGTTCAGATACTGCGGCCTTTACAACACCGTTTGGCGATTCGCCTCGACACCCGATTTCTTCAACATCCTCAAGGGCTGCGGAATCCTGACGGTAGTCCTCTATTTGTCCTCGCTCGCCTTCCGCTCCTTCCAGCCCGTCACCGGCCTCAACGAGCGTCAGTTCATCGTCTTTTTCCTCGTCTCCTTCACCATCATTTCCGCGCCCAGGCTCTACTACCGGTTCCTGCGCGACGGCGCGAGTTGGCGCATCCTCGGTCGCAGGAATGACGGAGGGGACGCGCGGATCAAGCAGGCGCTGTTCATCGGCAGGTTGAGCGAGGTCGACGTGATCATCCGTTTCACGCGCACCGCGCAGCCTACCGAATATGCCATCGCCGGCATCATGGCGATCGAGGGTGGAGCGTCACTGGGCACGCAGATCCAGGGCGTTCCGGTAGTGGCCGCCCGCCCGCGGCTGGTCGAAGTGCTCGAGGAATACGCCAGGGGCACGGAAAATATCGACCTGCTTATCTTTGGCAATGGCGCCGAACGCGAGATCGAGGAGTATTCGGAGCTTGTTCGCGTCGCCCGCCACAGCGGCATCGCCGTCGTCCAATTCTCGGGCTTCTCGGAACTTGGGCAAGGCGGCAAGCTTGTGCTCGACGCCGTCGAGATGGAAACCATCCTGCGTCGCTCGACCGTGCCGCCCGACATCGAACGCATCGGCGCCTTCGTCAGCGGCAAACGCGTGCTCGTCACCGGGGGCGCCGGCTCCATCGGCCGCATCCTGGTCAAGCGCTCGCTGGAACTCGGCGCGGAGGCCGTTCTGGTCGCCGACATTTCGGAATTCGGCATCTTCCAACTCGACCAGTCCATCGGCGAAAAGGACCACGATCGACTGAAGAGCCGCATCGTCGACGTCACCGACCGGCGCCAGATGACGCGCGTCGTCAGCGAATTCATGCCGTCCATCATCTTCCATGCAGCGGCGCTGAAGCACGTGCCCCTGCTTGAGGAGAACTGGGAATCCGCGATCCAGACCAATATTTTCGGCACGCTCGCCTGCGCCGAGGTTGCCGCCAAATGCGGGGTCCCGCAGTTCCTTTTGATCTCGAGCGACAAGGCGGTGGACCCGACCTCGGTGCTCGGCATCACCAAGAGAGCGGCCGAGCAGATCGTGAGCTCACTCCACGAAACGCAGGCTGTCGGGCAGGGCGGACGCCGCGCCGGTACCAAATTCATCGCCGTGCG
>NZ_RZSG01000095.1:0-12344 GCF_003997725.1 Mesorhizobium sp. M4A.F.Ca.ET.050.02.1.1 | reverse complement strand
ACAATTTGCTGACGCTGACCGTGGAGGATACGCGCGGAGACCCCGGCAATGCCAAGGACCTGGCGATCAAGGCGATAACGACGGGGTCGAAAGTCGTCATCGGCCCGACCGAACTGCCGGCCGCGCAGCACATCGCCAAGCTGTCGGGCTCGACGCGGCCGCCGGTGCTGGCGCTGGCCGACAATTTTGCCGGCGGCCCCGGTGTCTATGCCGTGCGCCTCAGCGAGGCCGACAGCGCGGCGGCGGGCGCGGCGGCCGTCGCCGCCAAGGGCGCCAAGAAATTCGTCCTGCTGGTGGCGGCGGGCAGCAATGCCGCGGCAATCGAAAAGCGCGTCGCCAACGGCCTCAGCATCTATGGCGCGGCGCTTGCCGTCACCCTGCCCTATGCGCCGGCCGACGGCGGCGCCAAGGCGGTCAACGACATGGGCTCGCTGGTGGAGGCGCCCGATGCGGTGATCGTGGCCAGCGGAGACGCCAGCCCTACACCGCTGCTTGCGGCGCTGAAGGCAAAGGGCATTCCCGGCAAGACGGTCTCGCTCATCGGAACCAACCGCTGGCTGGAGCGGCCGATGGATCCGTCGTTCGAAGGCGCCTATATCGCAACGCTCGACCAGGGCGAGACCGGGCCGATCGCCGACCGTTTCAACGCGACGTTCCACTACCCGGCCGACGTCAACGTCGCCTATGCCTATGACATGGTCGCGCTGACGGCGGGGATTGCGAGCGCCGTCGGGCCGAACGGCTTCAGCAAGCAGGTGCTGGAAAATGCCAGCGGCTTCCGCGGCTCGACCGGCCTGTTCCGCTTCCGCGCCGACGGCTCAAGCCAGCGCACGATGCCGTTCTACCGGGTCGAGAAGGGCGCGCTGAAGCTGGTCGAGAAGTCGACGGCGGGGTTTTGAACACCACTTTGTCAGTTGAGCTGCTGTAGAATTCCGGAGCTGCTGGCCAGCACCCAACGTTCGTATATCTGGAACCCTATCGCGCAGATTGCCGCGAGCGAAATCGGCACACCGAACGGCACCACGCCCTTGCGGTCGAGATGCTGGACATAGAGGCGGAACATACCTGCCGGCAGCATGAAAGGGTTCTTCACGAGCACGGCCGTGATCAGGGCAAACACCAGCAAGAGAAGAGAAAAAACGACGAGACCGCTGCCGCCGATCAAAAAAGGCATAACCGCCATCAGCTTGACGTCGCCAGCGCCGACCTTGCGCAAGGTCCAGAAAGGGAAGAGCACGACAAATAGTAAAAGACCGGCAAGAGCGCTCAGGCCCATATCCCACCATGACCCGGCCGCGACTGACAGCAGTTGCAGGGAGCCCAGGCCCAGGCAAAGCAACAGCAGCACATTCTGATTGGATATCTTCTGCGTCGTGAAGTCGACCCAGGCGATCCTGACGAGCAAAGGAATGGCCAGCGCCTTGAGCAGTAGCGATGCGGCCAGCAACATGCTAGCGCTCGATGTTCTGCACGCTGGAGGACAGGAGCTTCAGGTTGTTGGCAACGGTCGGGTCGTTCGGCGCCAATTCGTAGGCCTTCAGGAAATTGGAGCGCGCATTCTGCAGCTTGCCTCGCAGCAGATAGGAATAGCCGAGATTGTTGTAATATTCGGGCGTCGCGCCAAGCAGCTTGTAGGCGCGGCTGTAGGCAAGATCGGCGAGGTCGAAACGGCGAATGCGGTCGCAGGAGGCGGCAAGACCCAGCCAGGCGACGCCGTCATTGGGCGCCAGGCGCGTGGCCTTGTAGAACAGCGCGCCGGCATTGCCGTAGTTTTCAGAGCGGAACTGCGTCTTGGCCTCGGCGACGGCCTGGTCCGAAGCATAGTAGTCGACATCGCTGACTGTCTTCAGCCCATCGAATGTATCGCCAAAGGACGTGACATCGCCCTTGGAGGGTTCGTTGGTGCGAACAACACCGTCAGTCGGGTCCGTCTGGCAGCCGGCAATCGCCATGATTAACAGGCCGGCTGCGGCCGCATTTCGCCATCTCATATATATATGTCCCCAAGGGTCGCCCCCGAATCACATTAGAATCAAAGCTCACGCATAACTAGAAGAAAATGCCCCTCATGCGGATGATCACCGGCAACATGATGACCATAAGCACCACCGGGAAGATGCATAGCCCCAGTGGGATCATCATCTTGACCGGCAAAGCGTTGGCACGCTCCTCGGCGCGCAGAATTCTCTGGCTGCGCATTTCGTCGCTATAGACGCGCAGCGCGTCGGTCAGGCTGGTGCCGAGTTCTTCCGACTGCCGGAACAGCACTGCCAGGGCCCGTGCCTCGTCGAGGCCGATGCGATCGGCCAGGTCGCGCAATGCCTCGCGTAGCGGCTTGCCGGCGCGCAGTTGCAGATTCATGATCGAAAGCTGGATGCCCAGCCATTTATGGGTTCCGGCCAGTTCGTTGCTGACACGCTCGACCGCTGCCTCCAGGCTCATGCCAGCATCGGCGCAGGTGATCATCATATCCATGAAATCGGGAAACCCGCGACGATATATCTGCATCTGAGCCTTCTCGAATCGATCAAGCGCGATGCTGGGAACGACCAGACAGGCGAGCCCGAACAGACCGGCGCCGGCAAATGCAATAAAGCTGGGCATTTGCGCGGGCAATACTCGGGACAGGAGCGTGTAGGCGACCAGAAAGCCGATCGCGACCGCCGCTATGCGCGTAAGAGTATAGATGAGGGGCGCGCTTGATTGATAGAAGCCGGCCCGAAAGAGCTTCGCCTCAAGGGCATTCGGCTCGCCGCGCTCCTTCTCAACCGTGCGGAAATAGGCGTCGATCGGCTTCTGCGCCGCGATCTTGGCCAGATGTTCCTGCCCGGCAAGCGAACGACGGTCGGCAATTCCCTCCGCCATCAGACTTTGCGCGACCAGCTTTCGCGTCTGCAACGCCGGCAAAAAGACAAGGGCGCCGAACAGGAACAATGCCACCGCCGCCAGGAAGACAGCTAGGGAAACCAGGAAGCTTATGTCCTGCGTATTCGAAAACAGGCTAATGGCTCGCTCCTGTCAGAAGTCGAAGTTGACCATGCGGTACATGATGAAGTCGCCCAGCAGTGCCCAGGCTCCAAAAAGCACAAACACAGGCAGGATGACCGGATTGTTCCAGACAGTGCCGTAATAGGATGGGGCGGCGATCTGTAGGATCAAGAACATGACGACGGGGAAAAAGGAGATGATCCACGCCGACATTCGCCCCTCGGATGAAAGCGCCCTGATCTTGAGGCGCAATTTCTGCCGCTCGCGCAGCACCATTGAAAGATTGTGCAGGATCTCGGTTAGATTGCCGCCCGTCTTGGACTGGATGGAGAGTGATACCGAAAGCAGATGAAGGCCTTCAAATCCCACGCGCTGGGAGAGTTTCCGCACGGCGTTTTCCAGACTGAGCCCGAAGGTGATCTCGTCCGCAACGATGCCGAATTCGGTGCCAAGCGGATCCGGCATCTCACGGGCCACAAGACTGATCGCCACCGGTGCTGGATGGCCGGCGCGCAGCGAGCGCACGATCATGTCGAGCGCATCCGGGAGCTGCCTGGCGAACTTCTGGATGCGCTTGTTGCGGGCGCGCCTGAGCACAAGCAGCGGCAGGACGAGGCCCACCAACAAAAATGTGATCAGCGCCGTGACGATTGAAAAACCGAAAAGTAGTGTCAGCATCAATGCGATAACCAGCCCGGCAAGCAGGAACATTGCAGCGAAAGCCAGTGGATTGCCGGTGATGCCGGATTGCGTGTAGAGCCGGTTCAATGTGACGAAGCCGAAAACAAAGTCACCCGAGTCCGTCAATCCACGTTCTCGCAACAGGCCTTGTAGGGTCTGCTCGGCCGGCGCTTCCTCGGCCAAAAGCTTGAGCCGTCGATTGATTGTGCCGACCCTGACGCGCCGCCCGGCGTAAGACAGATAGAGCGACTCGGCAGCAAGGATCACCGAGGCGGCGGCGAGCACATAGATGAAATAGAGCAGGGTCTGGCCAGTCGGCATCAGAGCGGAACCTGTGGATTGAAGGCGTCCTTTTCAAAGTGAAAGCCGAGCGTCGCCGCCTCCTGGGCAAAACGCGGCCTTACCCCGGTGGCGCGAAAATCACCGATGATCTTGCCTTCCGCAGTCACTTCCCGGCGAACAAAGTGGTAAAGTTCCTGGAGCTGCACGACGTTGCCTTCCATGCCTGTCAATTCCGAAATCGATATCACTCGCCTGCCGCCATCGGAAAGCCGTTGCGTCTGCACAATGATGTCGATCGCCGAAGCGATCTGCGCCCGGATGGATTCGTGGGTCATCGGCATGCCGGCCATGCCGACCATCTGCTCCAGGCGGGATAGCGCATCTCGCGGTGTGTTGGCATGGATGGTGGTCATGGAGCCTTCATGGCCAGTGTTCATCGCTTGCAGCATGTCGAAGGCTTCCTCGCCGCGAACCTCGCCGACGATGATGCGATCGGGCCGCATGCGCAGGGCGTTCTTCACCAGCTCGCGCTGACGAACTTCGCCCTTGCCCTCGACGTTGGGCGGGCGCGTCTCCAGCCGGCCGACATGCGGCTGCTGCAGTTGCAGTTCCGCCGCATCCTCGATGGTGATCAAGCGCTCGGCGGCAGGAATGTAGCTCGAGAGCGCATTAAGCAAGGTTGTCTTACCGCTGCCGGTGCCACCGGAAACCAGGATCGACTTGCGCGCCTGCACTGCGATCCGCAGCATGTCGACCATCGGCGGGCGGATCGAGTTGAACGCGATCAGGCGCTCGAGCGAATAAGGATGCTTGGAGAATTTGCGAATCGAAACGAGCGGACCATCCACTGAGATCGGCCGCACCGCGATATTGACGCGCGATCCGTCGTCGAGGCGGGCGTCGACCATCGGCGCGGATTCATCGACGCGCCTGCCGATTGCCGAGACGATCTTGTTGACGACCCGCAGCAGATGCGCCTCGTCGCGGAAGCGGATCTTGGTTTCCTCGAGCACGCCGCGCCGCTCGATGAAAACGCGATTGTGGGTGTTGATCAGAATGTCGGCGATCGAATCGTCCTTGAGCAAGGGCTCGATCGGCCCCAGCCCCAGCATTTCGTCAGCCGTGTCGCTGGTCAACTGATCAAGCTCGCGCGCGTTCAGCGGAATATTTCGAGCGCGGACGAATTCGCGCACGATCGGCCGTATCTCATCGAGAATCTCGTCCTTGGACGCATTTTCAAGGGCGGTCAAATTGAAGCGGTCGATGAGATGGCGGTGGAGTTCAACCTTGAGCGTCAGAAAATCATTGCCCTGGGTTTCAGCATCCGTCACCGGAACGACCGTCGCCCCATTTGAAACCGCCACTGCGGTCGTCGGCTGGAGCGCCCGCGGCTCATTCGATCCCTTGATGAAGCGGCCTAGCATTTTTAGCCCCCCGCAAACTTTTCCCAAAAGTTTCCCTCAGGTTGGAAACTAAGGGTTAACCACGAGAGGCACAAGCGCGGGGCGCGGGTGGGAGGATCGAATACTTACAACATAGTTAAGACGAGTCCCTAAAAAAATCGTTTTATTTCGCGACTGTGTACCCAGGAGCACAACTCAACTCCCACCTCACGAAACGTTTCGGCTTGCAACGTTCGAATCGCCGCCGCGGACTCCGGTAAGCCCTTACATATAAAGGCTTATGCACATACCCTAATATGATTAGGCTACCACTATGGGTGAGGCGAAATTGTGAATGAATGGTTAAAAGCGCTCAAAAAGCAAATCGAATCAATCCCTTGTCGAAATTGAATTGAGTCCCGATCAGGTATTGGAAGGTTAAGGAACTGTTAATCCCGTTTGACTCTGGTTTTTGGCGGGACTTAGATCAACTCGACGGGGGATGCTTGGGTATGGGGTTCATCCTTAGCTCGTCTCGTCGGGTTCAACCTCCAAAGGGAGAAATTGGCATGAAGAAGCTCATGACGATGGCCCGGCAGTTCCGCGACGACGACAACGGCGCTGCTATGGTCGAATATTCCATCCTGGTCGGCATCATCGCCGCAGCAGCCATTCTCGCGGTTCTCGCGATCGGTGCCTGGGTCACCGGCCGTTTCACCGGCCTCTGCACCAACCTGAACACTGGTCCGGGTACCTGCGACGCCGCCGCCGGCACCGGCAGCTGATCGTCTGTTTAATCCTCAGGCCCGGACTTCGATCCGGGCCTGAGCCTTATCGCGGCGGGCGAATTCCCGCTTTTGGGGCTTGGGGCTGATGCGTGCCAACACTTTGATCATGATTGTTCTCGCCGGCGTGTTCGGCGTTCTGGCGGTTGTGCTTGTCAACATCTGGCTGGCGAACCAGCGCAACGCATTGGCGCAGTCGGACGGAGTTAAGCGCGACACTGTTGTGGTGGCAGCGGTGGCGCTGAAGTTCGGCGACACGCTAACCGCCGAAAAGCTGCGTGAAATCGCCTGGCCCGCAGGCGCGGTCCCGGCCGGCGCTTTCAAGACAACCAAAGAGATCCTGGCCGGCGAAGGTTCGAAGCAGGCATTGCAGGCGATCGGCGCCAACGAGCCCGTTCTCGCCACCAAGATCACCGGCCCCGGCCAGCGCGCCACGCTTTCGGCGGTGCTCGGCGAGGGCATGAAAGCCGTTTCCATCAGGGTCAACGACGTGCTCGGCGTCGCCGGCTTTGTCTTCCCGGGCGACCGCGTCGATATATTGTTGACCCGCACGGTGCGCGCCGATGGCGGCGCAGACAAGAGTTTTGTCGATGTGCTGCTACAGAGCATTAAGGTGCTGGCCATCGACCAGGTTGCTGACGAAAGCAAGGAGAACCCGACGGTGGCGAAAGCCGTGACCGTCGAAGTCAGCACCAAGGACGCGCAGAAGCTGACGCTCGCCGCCGGCGCTGGGCAGTTGTCGCTGGCGCTGCGTCAGGCGGCGGCCAACAAGGGCGAGACGACCGAGCGTGTCACGCTTTCGGATCTGACCGGCGACACGCCGGACGATGTCGCCGCCAGGCAGGCCGAACTTGCCAAGCAGGCGGCGGCGGACGCCGCGGCCGCGGCCGATCGCAAACGCGCCGACGACAAGCTCGCCGGGCTGGCCAAAGCCGTCGAACGGGTGGACAACAAAATCGACGATCTGAGCAAGGTCAAGCCGGCTCCGGCTGTGGCATCTGCGCCGCAAGTGAAGGAAATTGTCAAGGAAGAGGTCAAATACGTGCAGCCGGAACCGCCGGCCCGGGCGACAATCGGTGTATTTCGAGGTATAAAACTCGAAACATACGATGTGCCGCGACAAAAATGACGCCGGCGCATTAGGATCGACACTCCGAATCAGCCGGCAGGGGGGTTAGCGTAGATGCGTGTGTACCGGAGACCACTGGCGGCCGCCGCTTTCGCCTTATCCTGCGCATTGCTGTCGCTAAGTCCCGTGGCCCATGCCGCCGACCGCCGCATCGACGTGTCGAACCCGACTATCCATCGTATCTTCGTGCCGGTATCGCAGTCGGTGACGATCCAGGTGAACTCCACCCTGGGCGATATTGTCGTGGGCGACGAGAAGATTGCTGACGCGCAGCCGATGACCGACAAGACGCTCTATGTCATCGGCAAGGGTGTCGGCACCACAACCGTCAACCTGTTTTCCGAAGACAAGCGCTCGCTGGGCACGCTCCAGGTCGAGGTCGGTCAGGATGTCAGTGACATGGCCGCGGCAATCCGCCAGGTCGCGCCTCGCGCGCGCATCGAAATCGGCTCGATCAATGGCAAGATCAGGCTGGCCGGTCATGTCAAGGATGCAGCGACCCTGGCCTCCATCGTGGACGTCGCCCAGCAATATGGCCCCGACGCAATTATCAACTCCGTGACCATCGACGACAGCCAGCAGGTGAATTTGGAAGTGCGCGTGCTGGAGGCCAAGCGCAACGCCGGCCGCGACCTCGGCGTCTCGATCAGGAGCACGAATGGTAGCGGCACGAGCCGTACGGGAACGGGCATTGCGGCCGTCGACGAAGACGACGTGGTGCTGGGACCCGGGAACCTGCTTAGCGGCCTGCTCTCGAACACCAATCCCTTCGCGGCACTAATTACCCGCGTCATCGACAGCAACATCAAGGTCGACCTGATCATCGAAGCGCTCGAGGCCAAGGGCGTGGTGCGCACGCTGGCTGAACCCAACCTCACCACCTTGTCGGGTGAGTCCGCCAGCTTCAACGCAGGCGGCGAAGTCCCCATCCGCAGCATCGGCACTGATGGCAATATCCAGATCGAATACAAGCAATTCGGCGTCAATCTGCTATTCACGCCTGTCGTCATGGATGACAGCAAGATCCATATCAAGCTGGCGCCGGAAGTGAGCGACCTGACCGGCTTTACCACTGCTGGCGACCCGATCTTCACCAACCGCAAACTCGCGACCGTGGTCGAATTGCGCGACGGCCAGAGTTTCGCCGTCGGCGGGCTTCTCTCCAGCAAGACCACCAAGCTGCAGAACCAGGTGCCATGGCTCGGCCAGGTCCCGGTCATCGGCGCGCTGTTCCGCAACTCAAGCAACCAGAAGGAAGAAACCGAGCTGGTTGTCATCGTCACGCCGCATCTCGTACGGCCGACAAAGCCCGGCGAGCAATTGGCGACGCCGTTCGACAAGACGCGGCCGGCCAATGATCCGGAGTTCTTCATCCTCGGCCAACTCGAGGTGAACAAGGACATGATCCGCCAGTATGAAAACGGCGAAGGCGTCACCGGCCCCTATGGCCACATGCTGGATGTGAAATCGAAGGACAAGATGCTCTATGTCAAGAAATAAGCTCTTGCTCGTCGTTCTGTGTACCGGCCTGCTGACAGGTTGCGCCGCGGACTATCTCAACAACTACGACACGGTGACGCTGGCGGCCGGCGATACGCAGAAATTCAATTCGCTTCTGCAGACGGTCGACCCATACAATCCGGCCTCGAACAACACGAAAATCGAAGGCGACGGTGAGCGCGGCGTTGGCGTGATCAGAAGCTACAGAGTTCCGCCGCCACCGGCGCCGACGACGAACATGACGGTCAATGTCGGCACTTCGGGTGTGACCAACGGAGCGAATTGAGCAGAAGGATGCGGTGCGCCGGGCATTCGAGGGGCCTGGCGTGAAGGGGTAAGGGGTAGGGCCATGTTGCGAGGTATTCGCGCGTTCTGGCACGATCAGAGGGGAATAGCGCTGATCCTCGTCAGCGTGATGCTACCGGCGATCGTTGGATTTTCCCTCCTTGCGATCGACGCCAGCCGGGTCAACAATCTGCACAATGATTTGCAGAAGGCGGCGGACGCGTTTGCACTGGCAGGCGCTGCCGAACTGGATGGATCAAGCGGTTCCTGGGCGCGAGCCGAACGCGCCATGGCTACTTTGGTCGATAATGAAAGCAATTTCTCGACAGTTGGGCCGAATGGCAGGTTTACCCTGACTTCCGGTCAACCTGGCGGCACATTGAACTGCAATAACGCCGGCAACATTTCATGGTGTTTCCTGAAAGCGATCCCCGCAGCGGACAGCACTCCGATAACGTCGGCGAACCTTGCAACTTACGTCGCCAGTTCCACGCAGGCCGTCGGAGAGGCGGAAACGCGATTCATTCAAGTGACGGTCGCCCCTACTGGCTTTGCCGCGTTTTTCCCAGCTTCTTTCGTGACGTCGGGCGCTAGCAGCACTTTCAGTGTCGGAGCCGTCGCCGTGGCGGGTTTCACCTCCGGTGTCTGCAATTTCACGCCGGTCTTCATCTGCAACCCCTATGAGATGGATTCGAACGGAACGAACAACGCCGGCAACTACACGCTGCAGCAGGCTGTTTCCAACCCCGCCGTTCATCGTCGGCTGATCGAATTGAGAAAGGTCGGAAATGGCGCGGCGGCCGGTCCAGGTAACTTCGGCTTTCTGGAGCCACCGCCGGGTGTAGGGAATGGTGCACAGGCGCTCGCTCAGACGATCGCGACATCCACCCCGATCGGATGCTACGAATCCGGTAGTGTTTCGACTAAGACCGGCCAGAATGCCGGGCCGGTACAAGACGCGTTCAACGTCCGCTTCGGCATCAAAGCAAACGGCAGCCACTTCAACAGTCCAGAATATGGGCCGGCATCGAATGTTCGGAAGGGCGCTGCCGCGGGCGGCAATGGCAATGGCAATGGCAATGGCGGTGGCGGTGGCAATCAGTGCCCGCAATACAATCAGTTGACGTTCGGCTCGCCCAATATGGGCCTGCCCAGGGACGCCACCACGCCGTATATGAGTGGACGGATGGGCGACGGAAATTGGGACCTCTCCGGCTATTGGAGCACCAACTTCGGCTCCACGTCCCATCCATCGTCGTGGGACACGACCAAGCCAACCCGCTACGAGGTCTACAAGTACGAAATGGCGCAAGGTCTGGTTGGGACGGCTTCGGCCGGAGGCGAAGTCGGAACCCCATCGAACGCCTGTCAGCCGCCGGTTACATCAGTGGATCGTCGTCTTCTCTATGGTGCGATCCTCAACTGCAACGCGCTCGAAGCGGCGGGCAACGACCTGTCGGGTCATAGTACCAATCTGCCGGTCGAGGCTTTCGGCAGCTTCTTTCTCACCGAACCGGTTGCCTCGGCATCGGACGACGCATCGGTGATGGTCGAACTGGTCGACGTAACCGGTGGCGCTGGCCAAGGCACGCTCGACAATTTCCTGCGTGACGAAGCGCAGCTTTACCGGTGATGCGATGGCCAAATGCTTCTTCCATCACCTCGACAGATTTTGGCGCGACAGTCGCGGCACCGCGCTTGTCGAAATGGCCATTATCGGGCCGACTATGATTCTTCTGTCGGCAGGCGTGTTCGAGTTCGGCAACCTGATCCACGACAAGCTGCTGATGGAGGCTGGACTGTCGGACGCGGCCCGCTTCGGGGCACGTTGCAATAGTCAACTTTACACCGATGCAGGCCTTGCCGCGATCAATTGCGCGGATATTGCCACAAACATCGCAGTGTTCGGTAACGTGGCGGGAACTGGCAGCGCGCGCATTAGCGGCTGGCAGAAAGCGAATGTGACTGTGACAATCGCTGCTAGTGGGTCCTGCCAAGACGCCGTGGTTGCCGGTGTCACCAAATACCGGTCCACTACTTCCCAGGTCTGCATAGTCAGGGCGGCCGGCACCTATGCCTATGCTGGCGTCGGGATGCTGTCGCTGGTCGGTGTCAGCCCGATCACTCTGAGCGGCTTCCATGAGGAGCGGTTGATCCGGTTCTGATCATGATCAGGCTTTTCGCAAGATCCGAGGACGGAGCAACGATGGTGGAAATGGCCATCGTCTCGACGCTGCTATTTATGCTCGTCCTTGGCTTCATCGATTTCGGCTACGCTCTTTATCAATGGAACGCGGCGACCAAAGCAGTTCAGGTCGGTGCCAGACTGGCCTCTATTTCCACTCCGATTGCCCCGGAGATTGATACGGCCGGCCCAACCGCCACCCCGGGAGCTCCCGTGGCCGCAGGCTCGTTTGACTATGTCTGCAACGGTGCTACATCGACCTGCAATTGCACAGGCGCATATTGCGTCGTTGGAGTTTGGTCTGCCTCAAATTTCAACACGATCTATGCTGGTGATGACGGACAATGTGGGCCTGTAGCCGGCAGTCGTCCCGGAATGTGCGACTTCGATCCCTTGCTGCAACCAGCTAATGTGGTCGTCCGTTATACCGCTACCGGGCTTGGCTACCAGACACGGGCGGCCGGCCCGGTGCCGACAATCTCTGTCAGCCTGCAGAACATGACCTACCAGTTCTTCTTCCTGGGCGGACTGCTCGGGTTCGGAAATATGACCATGCCCTCCATGCTCAGCACGGTCACGGGCGAAGATTTGAAGAGTACCTCGCCATGAACGCTATCAACACCAAGGTCCTTCCGACCAGACGCAAGCAGGTCGCCCTGTTCTCGTCCGATCCGCAGTTCAAGCGCGATGTCGCGACCAGGCTCGATGCGCTGGCGATCTATGACGTGCAGGTCTCGGAGACAGCCGACTTCCTCAAGGGGCCGCCTGCGGATACCCGGCCGGGTATCGTCATCCTCGACCTTGGCAATGGCGAGCTGCTCGGCCAGCCGGGCATCGTCGAGGCGCGCTCCAAATGGGCGTCGGTGCCGCTGATCGCGATTTCCGATGAGTTGGCGTCGGAGCAGACGCGCGTGCTCGTGCGCATGAACGCTTCGGACTGGCTGCACAAGCCGCTCGATGCCAAGGAGCTGCTCAACGCCGTCACCTTCCACGACACCGGCAACCAGGGCACCAAGAGCCGCATCATCACCTTCATCGCCGCCAGCGGCGGCGCCGGCGCCACCACGCTCGCGCTATCGGCGGCGGAATACCTGGCGGGCAAGTCGACCGAGCGCGCGGCCTCGACC
>NZ_RZSG01000959.1:0-2039 GCF_003997725.1 Mesorhizobium sp. M4A.F.Ca.ET.050.02.1.1 | reverse complement strand
GTGTGTGTGTAGAAGGTGTTCGGTCATGAACTTCAAGAAGCTGATCAAGCGTGCCGATGAGGTGGACAGAGCTTTCGAGGAGCTCCAGACGGATTTGGCGGAAGCATTCGATGCCTGTCTCGATGAAGAGCTGCCATTGGAGGACGCCAGCGCCGGGGATGCCGATCCCACGGCGGAAGGCGACGGCCCACGGCCCGAGGCCGATGCGGACAGTCCCGAACACCCGCCACGGCTGACCCCGCACACGCAGACCCGGCTTGCCGCGCTCGGCGCCCTCGACGGCCTGTTCCGCGACGCGCAGGGGCATCTGGAGGAGATCTCCGGCAAGCTCTCCGAGGTCGCCACCTCGCACCATCTGACGCGTGAATTCCTCGGCATACTGCACGGCGACATCTTGCGCGCCAACGAGATGGAACTCACCAATGCCGGACTTGCCGGCGAGCAGCGTGCGCTGTCGGATCAACTCGCCGAGGCGGGGCGCAGGCAGCGCGAGCGCGACGGCGCCTTCGAGGCGCTGCAGCAGCGCGAGGCGGCCCTGGTGCAGGAGCGCGAGACGCTACGCGCGGCGCTCGCGGCGGCGAGGCTCGAGCTCGTCGAGGCGGCCAATGCCGGCGCCCGGCGCGAGGCCGAGTTCGGCGACATCGCCAAGCAGCTTTCGGCCAAGGCCGTCGAGGCCAACCGGAGTGCCAGCGAATGCAAGATGCTGAGGGAAAAGCAGGTCAGCCTGGCGATCGACCTCGACCAGTCGCAGAAGCGCGAGGCCGAGGCGCGCCACAAGCTGGACGAGGTCGCCGCCTCGCATGCCACCGACACGGCCCGCGTCACCGATCTGGTGGCGGCGCTCGGCCGGAGCGAGAAGGAGGAGGCGCGGCTGCAGAAGGC
This sequence comes from Mesorhizobium sp. M4A.F.Ca.ET.050.02.1.1, assembly GCF_003997725.1. Lineage (NCBI taxonomy): Bacteria > Pseudomonadati > Pseudomonadota > Alphaproteobacteria > Hyphomicrobiales > Phyllobacteriaceae > Mesorhizobium > Mesorhizobium sp. M4A.F.Ca.ET.050.02.1.1. Next base: position 1,157 of record NZ_RZSG01000959.1, on the reverse strand, counting down.
GCTGGAGAGCGCGCAGGCGAAGCTCCAGGAATCGGCCGAGGCGACCAATCTCATGAAGGGCGACCGCGAGGCCGAGCTTGCCCGCGGTCAAGCGGAGATGCGCGGCCTGCGTTCCGAGATCCAGGATCTGCAGGCGCGGCTGGAGCATGCCGCGAGCGAGACGAGCGAGGCGGCGGCCGAGATCGCCAGGCTCAAGGCGCAGGCCAGCGACGCGCTCGCCGAAAAGCAGATCGCCGACGAGAAGCTGGCGGCGCTGCGGAGCGAGAGCGAAACCGACAAGATGAACCTCTCGGCCATCAACGCCAATCTCTCGCAGCTTTCGCTGCAGCAGGCCTCCGAGCAGATCGAGCTCGATATTCAGAAGCAGGAATGCGAGGACCTGCGCGCCGAGGTCGCCACGCTCAACGCCCGCATCAAGGAACTGCTGCCCTATGAGCGCCTGCACCGGGTCACCGCCGCCAGGACCCGCGAGGACAATGTCGTCGAGATCGCCGGTGTGGTCGCCGATCCCGCGCACCCCACGCATCGCCGGCGGGCGCGCCGCCGGTTGCACGCGTCTTAGGTTCTGACGAGGCTTGGCCACCTCTCCCCCACCACCGTGGGGGCGAGGAAAACTCCTCACTCCGGCTGGTAGAGCTCGTCCATGCTGCGCGCGGCCAGCGTCGCGAACGGCGCCTGCTTCTTCACCCTGCCATGGTCGAGGATGACCACGTCGTCGCAGAACGAGATCGTTGAGTGGTGATGGCTGATGACCAGCGTCGTGCGCCGTCCGGCACGTGACTTCAGCGTTTCCACGATCGCCGCTTCCGACAGCCCATCGACCGCGTTGGTCGCTTCGTCGAGGATCAGTATGTCGGGGTCGCGCACCAGAGCCCGCGCCAGCGCGATGCGCTGCCGCTGCCCGGCCGACAGGTTGACGCCGCGATAGCCGGCGACCGTCTGGTAGCCCTGCGGCAGGCGCTCGATGAACTCATGCGCCTCGGCAAGCCGCGCCGCGCGCTCGGCGTCAGCGGCCGTGGCGGTGTCGTGGCCATAGGTGATGTTGTCGAGGATGGTGCCGTCGACCAACTCCAGCTCTTGGCTAGCCAAGGCGATGTGGCGGCGCCAGCCGGACGGATCGATCTGGTCAAGCGGCGCGGCTTGCCGAGGCGCATGAG
>NZ_RZSG01000958.1:0-2046 GCF_003997725.1 Mesorhizobium sp. M4A.F.Ca.ET.050.02.1.1 | reverse complement strand
AAGATGAAGCACGCGACGATGGAACTCGGCGGCAAGTCGCCGCTGATCGTCTTCGACGACGCCGATCTCGAAAACGCCATCGGCGGCGCCATGCTCGGCAACTTTTACTCGACCGGCCAGATCTGCTCCAACGGCACGCGCGTGTTCGTGCAGAAGGGCATCCATGACCGCTTCGTCGACCGGCTGGTCGAGCGCACCAAGAAGATCCGCATCGGCGATCCACTGGATCCCGAAACCCAGATGGGACCGCTGGTCAACAAGGCGCAGCAGGATAAGGTCGTCTCCTACATCGCGGCCGGCAGGCAGGAGGGCGCTGCCCTCGCCTGCGGCGGCAACGTGCCGTCTTTGCAGGGTTTTCAGGGCGGCTATTTCGTCGAGCCGACGGTGTTCACCGGCGTGACCGATACGATGCGCATTGCACGCGAAGAGATCTTCGGGCCGGTGATGAGCGTATTGAAGTTCGACGGCGAGGACGAGGTCATCGAGCGCGCCAACGACACCGAATTCGGCCTCGCCGCCGGCGTCTTCACCCGCGACCTGCCGCGCGCCCACCGCGTCATCGCCGAACTGCAGGCCGGCACCTGCTGGATCAACGCCTACAATCTGACGCCGGTGGAAATCCCCTTCGGCGGCGTCAAGCAGTCGGGCATCGGGCGCGAGAACTCGCTTGCCGCGCTGGCGCTCTACTCGCAGTTGAAGGCGGTTTATGTCGAGACGGGGGACGTGGCGAGCCCATATTGAGGGGCTGGCGCGAGGCACGCCTAATCTCCCCCCTTGAGGGGGAGATGTCGCCGAAGGCGACAGAGGGGGTCGCCGCGCGTGGGGCGCTAGCCTTATCCTGTCGCAAAAGAAGGTCGCGTCCAGTCGAACCGGCCCCCTCTGGCCTGCCGGCCATCTCCCCCTCGAGGGGGGAGATTGGCGGCTTCAGCCTCCCTCCCCGGCCGTTCCATCCAGATACTGCGTCAGCGCGCAGACGAGGTGATAGAATATGCTGGCCGGCACGTCGGTCGCCAGCGAGCGGCCGCGCTCGTCGATGCGGTCGATCCACAAGCCCAGCGGCGCCGGATCGATGTGCCAGCGGAACAGCCTGCCGACACGCGCCTCGATCTCGGGCTTGAGGTCCGGCCCGCCGGTGCCATCCAGCGCGATCGCCGCCTTGACAGCTTCGGCCTGCGGCCAACTGCGCGACACCAGGTCGAGCGGCAGGCCCTGCCTGGAGACGGCGCCGTAGGAAAGGCCGGTGGCGCGATTGAGGCCGTTGGCGACAGCGGAGGCGTAGAGCTTGCGGGCGAAGGCGGTGACCTCGGTCTGGCCGCTGCGGCCGGCGAAATCGACGAGCAGCGAGGCCCATTCGAAATGATGGCCGGGCTCGGTCCAGCTGCCCTTCTCGCCGGCCACCGGTTTCCAGCCGTCGTCGAAATATTCGCCGAGCGTCCAGCTTTCAGAGTCGAAGAAGTGGCTGCGGAAGAGATCGATGATCTGCGCCGCGCGGCGCAGATAGGCGCGCTCGCCGGTCGCCTGGTGCCAGGCGAGAAAGGCTTCGAGCAGATGCATATGCGGGTTGGTGCGCCGCTCGCCCGCGCCATCGGATGTTTCGAGGAAGCCGGTCATGCGGCTGTCCTCGAGATGGGCGTCGAGGAAGGCGAAGGTCTCCTCGCCGAGCCGCAAGGCATCGGGATGGCCCGATATATGGGCGTGCGCCAGCGCCAGCAGCACGCAGGAATGGTCGTAGGCGTCCTCGACCGGATCGGCGACCGAGCCGTCGATGTTGAGCGTGCGCACCCAGCCGCCCCTTGCGGTGCGGCCCTTGCCGGCCATGAAATCGATGCCATGGGCGATCAGCCGGTCGGCCGGGCCGGTCCAGCCGCGCTCCTTGGCCACCGCGAAGGCATAGACCTGGCGGGCCTGGGTGCGCATGCGCTTCGGCTTCATCAGCGGCGAGCCGTCGAAGCCGAGCGCCTCATGGAAGCCGCCATGACGCTCGTCGACGCCCGACGTCGACCACAGCGGCAGCGTCTCGTCGAACAGCCAGTGATGCACGCGCTG
>NZ_RZSG01000957.1:0-2048 GCF_003997725.1 Mesorhizobium sp. M4A.F.Ca.ET.050.02.1.1 | reverse complement strand
GTCGAGCACGATGGCGCCGCTGGTCGGTTCCTCCACCCCGGCGATCATGCGCAGCAGCGTGGTCTTGCCGCAGCCCGACGGGCCGAGCAGGCACACGAAAGTGCCATGCGGCACATTGAGCTGCACATTGTCGACGGCGGCGAAATTGCCGAATTTCTTGGTGATGGCGTTGATGTTCAATCCGGACATGCTCACCCCTCTCTCAGGATATTGCACCGCAAGGGCCGCCGGGCAGATGTCCGGCGGCCGGTTTCATGCCAGTGCTCAGCCGACGATCAACTCGGTCCACTTCTGGTTGATCCAGTCGGCCTTCGATGTATAGAGGTCGTAGCGCGGGATGATCGGCTCGATGTCCGACGACACAGCGGCGAACTCTTCCGGCTTGAGGTCGAGCACCTCCTTCTTCAGCGTCGGCGTGGTGCCGACCTTGCGCGACATGACGCCCTGCATCGAAGGCTGGCTCATGAAGTCGATGAAGGCGTGCGCCTCCTCGACCTTGGTCGAGGCGCGCGACAGCACCCAGTTGCCGGAATCCTGGATGCCGCCTTCCTTCGGGAAGGTCGAACGGACATGGAAGCCGTCGGCGGCCGCAAGCCCGGTGACGTCGTGGTAGTACTGGCCCATCGGGATCTCGCCCGACTTCAGCGCTTGCTCGAACTGCGCCTCGTCGCGATACCAGAGGCGCACGTTCGGCTTGACCTCGGCCAGTTTCTCGAACGCCTTGTTCAGCCCGTCCTCGGTGTCGAGCGCGTTGGTGCCGCCCATGAAGGTCTTGGCCGTCACTTCGAGCAGGAACGAGTTGGAGGCGAGCGCCAGCAGGCCGAGTTTGTCCTCGTTGGCCTTGTCCCAGAGCGCCGCCCACGACGTCGGCGCGTCCTTGTAGACGTCGGTGTTGGTGACCAGCGTGATCCACCAGGCGACGGCACCGATGCCGGCGACGCGGCCGTCCGGATATTTGTTGATGAAGCGGGGCAGCAGCTGGTCGTAATGCTTGACCTTCGAGGTGTCGAGCGGCGTCCACAATTCGGTCGACTGGCCCTTCAGCGTCGAGGTCTGCGACATCATCGAAAGGTCGGCCGGCGCCTGCCCGGCCTTGGCCGCCTGTTCGAGCTGCACCAGCCAGGCCTCGCCGGTCGGTTCGGCGACCGATTCCACCGCGATGCCGGTTGCCTTGGTGAATTCCGGGAAGACATGCTCGTCGAACGATTTCTTGAAGTAGCCGCCATAGACACCGACCTTCAGCGACTTGTCCTGCGCCCGCAGCACCGCGGGCATGGCGAGCACGCCGGCGGCGGCGAAGCCGGCGCCAAGCACGCCGCGCCGGGTGATGGGTGTTGCGATCAGTCTGTTCATCTCAATTCTCCTCTGTTTGTGCCGGTTGTCCGGCGGGTTCCCTTGGTTGCGTTTCTCCGCCGTCAGGCGGATCAGTGTGCCGCCGCTCGTTGCTCGAGCGCGCGCGCGTATTGCGTCAGTGGAAAGCACATGACGAAGAAGATCAGCGCCACCAGTCCGTAGACGGTGAACGGTTCGAAGGTCGCGTTGTTGATGGCGTTGGAGGTCCTGACCAGTTCCTCGAAGCCGATGATCGAGGTCAGCGCCGTCGACTTGATCAGCTGCACCAGGAAGCCGACGGTCGGCGCGCGGGTGATCGAGAACGCCTGCGGCAGGATGATCAGCCTGAGCTCCTGCAGGTAGTGCAGCCCGAGGCTGGCGCCGGCGTCCCACTGGCCGCGCGGCAGCGCATCGACGCCGCTGCGCCAGATCTCGGCCAGATAGGCGCTGGCGAAGAAGGTGAGGCCGAGCGCCGCCGCCGTCCATGGCTCGATGCGCAGCCCGAGCATCGGCAGACCAAAGAACATCAGGAAGAGTTGCATCAAGAGCGGCGTTCCCTGGAACAGCGCGACGTAGCCGGAGGCAATCCGCCGGGTCCATTTGGTCTTGGCGATGCGTAAGAACAGTACGGCCAGGCCGACCAGCGCGCCGCCGACGAAGGCGGCGAGCGACAACAGCACCGTCCAGCGCGCGGCGAGCAGCAGGTTGCGCAATAT
>NZ_RZSG01000956.1:0-2049 GCF_003997725.1 Mesorhizobium sp. M4A.F.Ca.ET.050.02.1.1 | reverse complement strand
TCCGAGGCTAATGGAAGTGTTCCTCTCGGCTTACGGATTATCGACCAAGGAAGGTGTCGCGCTGATGTGCCTGGCCGAGGCGCTGCTGCGCGTGCCCGACGCCGAGACGATGGACGATCTCATCGCCGACAAGATCGCGCCGCACGACTGGTCGGCGCATTCGGGCAGCTCGAGCTCCATCTTCGTCAATGCCTCGACCTGGGCGCTGATGCTGACCGGGCGCGTGCTGGACGAGGGCGAGGGCGGCATCGAGGGCACGCTGCGCGCCATGGTGCGCCGGCTGGGCGAACCCGTTATCCGCAAGGCGGTGGCGGCCGCCATGCGCGAGATGGGCGAGCAGTTCGTGCTCGGCCGCACCATCGCCGAGGCCGTCAAGCGCGGCCGGCCGATGACGCAGAAGGGCTATCTTTATTCCTTCGACATGCTGGGCGAGGCGGCCCGCACCGAGGCCGACGCGCTGCGCTATCACAAGGCCTATGCCGACGCGATCTCCTCACTCGATTCCGGTTCCAACGGGCCGGACATCCGCAACAACCACGGCATTTCGGTCAAGCTTTCGGCGCTGCATCCGCGCTACGAAGTGGCGCAGAAGGAGACGATGCTGCCGGTGATGGCCGAGCGGCTGCTGTCGCTGGCGCTGGCGGCGCGGCATTCGCGCATGGGGCTCAACATCGACGCCGAGGAGGCGGACCGCCTCGATCTGTCGCTCGACGTCATCGAGCGCGTGCTGGCCGAGCCGGAGCTTGCCGGCTGGAACGGTTTCGGCGTGGTGGTGCAAGCGTATGGGCCGCGCGCGGCCTTCGTCATCGACTGGCTCCACGCGCTGGCGAAAAAGTACGACCGCACCATCATGGTGCGGCTGGTCAAGGGCGCCTATTGGGACACCGAGATCAAGCGGGCGCAGACACTGGGGCTCGCCGGCTATCCGGTCTTCACCCGCAAGACCAACACCGATGTGTCCTACATGGCCTGCGCGAAGAAGCTGCTGTCGATGACCGATCGCATCTATCCGCAGTTCGCCACCCACAACGCGCACACGGTGGCCGCCATCCTGTCGATGGCCAAGGATCGCGACTCTTTCGAGTTCCAGCGGCTGCACGGCATGGGCGAGGCGCTGCACGAGACGGTGCGCCAGGCCGAAGGCACCCGCTGCCGCATCTATGCGCCGGTCGGCGCGCATTCCGACCTGCTCGCCTATCTGGTGCGCCGTCTGCTGGAAAACGGCGCCAACTCCTCCTTCGTCCACCAGCTCACCGACGAGGAGGTGGAACCGGAAGACATCGCCCGCGACCCGCTGGAAACGGTCGAGACGCAGGGGCCGGCCGCCAATCCGGCGATCGCCCGTCCCGCCGGGATCTTCGGCGCCGGCCGCCGCAATTCCAGGGGCGTCGACATCACCGATCCGGTGACGCTGGCGGCGATCGACAAGGCCAAGGCCGAGTTTGCTGGGCCGGACCGCTGGCACGCGAAGCCGGTCACGCGCGCCGCCGGCTACGGCAAGGAGCGCCCGGTGGTCAATCCGGCGAAGCCCGACGAGGTTGTCGGCACGATCCACGAGGCGGCCGCCAAGCAGGTCGCCACCGCCGTACGCATCGCGGTCGAGGCGCAGCCGGCTTGGGCCAAGCGCCCGGTCGCCGAGCGCGCGGCGATCCTGAACCGCGCCGCCGACCTCTATGAGGCCAACGCGGCCGAGTTCTTCGCGCTCGCCACCCGCGAGGCCGGCAAATCGCTGGCCGACGGCGTCGCCGAGGTGCGCGAGGCGGTCGATTTCCTGCGCTACTACGCCGCCGAGGCCGCCAATGCGGAAACGGGCACCGAGGCGCGCGGCGCGATCGTCTGCATCTCGCCGTGGAATTTCCCGCTCGCCATCTTCACCGGCCAGATCGCCGCGGCGCTCGTCACCGGCAATTCGGTGATCGCCAAGCCGGCAGAACAGACGCCGCTGATCGCCTTCCGCGCCGTCGAGATGCTGCGCGAGGCGGGCGTGCCGGAAGACATCATCCAGCTTCTGCCCGGCGATGGCCCCTCGGTCGGCGCGCCGCTGACGGC
>NZ_RZSG01000955.1:0-2051 GCF_003997725.1 Mesorhizobium sp. M4A.F.Ca.ET.050.02.1.1 | reverse complement strand
GTTTGCGGGAGAGAGCAGCGAGAGCTGCCGCCGAAGGGGAAATCGCCCGAAATCTCTCAGGCAAAAGAACCGTAGACGGGAAAGACACTCTGGAAAGTCGGGGCTCACGCCCCGCGCCGAAGGTGTAAGCGCTGCCGACAGAGTTACGGGGCGCGAGTCTCTCAGGCTTCAGACAGAGGGGCACGGACTGGTCGCCATCAGCGGCCGATTGCGTGCGACTCTGGAGATGACATGACGGGCGACGAAGCCAAACACCTACCCCTCGAGGATCTGCATACGGCTGCTGGGGCGCGCTTTGGCGCGTTCGCCGGCTGGTCGATGCCGCTCACCTATCCGGCCGGCGTGATGAAGGAGCACCTTCACACCCGCGAGCATGCCGGGCTGTTCGACATTTCGCACATGAAGCTGTTCCTGGTCAGCGGCCCGGGCGCGATTGCGCTGCTCGACCGCGCCTGCCCGCTCGATGCCGGCGCGCTCGATATTTCCCAGTCGAAATACACCTTCTTCCTCAACGAGGCCGCCGGCATCATCGACGACCTCATCATCACCAGGCTTGGCGACGACCGCTTCATGGTCGTCGCCAACGCCGGCAACGCAGCCGTCGACGAGAAGCACCTGCGGGCGCTGGCCGGGGATTTCGAGGCAAAGGTGGATGCGCTCGACCGCGTCTTCCTCGCCGTCCAGGGTCCCGAGGCCTGGGCCGCCCTTGCCCGCGCCGGCATCGAGACCGGTGCGCTGCTGTTCATGCACGGCATCGAGCCGCGCGAAAACTGGTTCATGAGCCGCTCCGGCTATACCGGCGAGGACGGTTTCGAGATCGGCTTGCCGGAAGCGGATGCGCGGGACCTGGTCGCGACATTGCTCAACGACGAGCGCGTGCAGTGGATCGGCCTCGCCGCCCGCGACAGCCTGCGGCTGGAGGCCGGGCTCTGCCTGCATGGCCAGGACATCACCGAGGAATTCGATCCGGCCAGCGCCGGATTGATGTGGGCCGTCCCCAAGGATATCCGTGCCGCCGGCCACTTCATCGGCGCCGACGCTCTGCGCGCCATACTGGAGCGTGGGTCGGCGCAGAAACGTGTCGGACTGAAGCCGGACGGCCGCCAGCCGGTGCGCGCGGGCGCCGCGCTTTTCGACGCCGCCGGCAATGCGGCTGGCCATGTCACCTCCGGCGGCTTCGGCCCGTCGGCCGGTCATCCGGTCGCCATGGGCTACGTCAACACGGCACTCGCCAGGCCCGGAAGCAAACTTTTCGCCGATGTGCGCGGGACGAAAATCCCGATCGATATCAACCCCTTGCCTTTCACACCTCATCGCTACCGCAAAGGATAATTCCCGATGGCAAAGACCTATTTCACCGAAGACCACGAATGGCTCCGTGTCGAAGGCGGCGTCGCCACCGTTGGCATCACTGACTACGCGCAGGAGCAGCTCGGCGATCTCGTCTTCGTCGAACTGCCGGAAGTCGGCCGCAAGCTGGCCAAGGGCGACACCGCCGTCGTGGTCGAATCCGTCAAGGCCGCGTCGGATGTCTACGCACCGGCCGACGGCGAGATCACCGAGGCCAACACCTCGCTGTCGTCGGATCCGTCGCTGGTCAATTCGGCCGCCACGGGCGACGGCTGGCTGTGGAAGATGAAGCTCGCCAATGAAGGCCAGCTCGACGGGCTTCTGGATGAAGCTGCCTACAAGGCCCATATCGGTTGAGAGCAGGACAGTTACGATGACCGCAGCACCCTACCCCTTCTCGGCCCGCCACATCGGCCCCGGCCTCAATGATGTCCGAGCCATGCTGGCCGTAATCGGCGTCCCGTCCGTCGAGACGCTGATCAGCCAGGCCGTGCCGAGATCGATCCGCCTCGACCAGCCGCTGACGCTGCCCGCGCCGGCCAGCGAGGCCGAAGCACTGGCCGAATTGTCGGCGACGATGGCCAAGAACACGGTGCTGAAGAGCTTTATCGGCGCCGGCTACCACGGCGTCCACGTGCCGCCGGTCATTCAGCGCAACCTGTTCGAGAACCCGGCCTGGTACACGGCCTACACGCCCTACC
>NZ_RZSG01000954.1:0-2051 GCF_003997725.1 Mesorhizobium sp. M4A.F.Ca.ET.050.02.1.1 | reverse complement strand
GCGCCGGAGATCATTGTCGATGAGATCATCGATGCCTTCCGGCAGCGCTTCGACGTGACGATCGAGCTGGCGGTGACGGCGACCGAAACGGAGGACTTTCCGGTGATGCGGGTTTTGCGCGATGTCGAACTGACGGCGGCCGACATGGCCTTCGTCAACGGAGCCGCGTGAAGCGCCCATGGCCGTCTATACCGATGTCAGCGAGGGCGAGCTTGGCGCGTTCCTGAAGGCCTATCCGGTCGGCGAACTCTTGTCCTACAAGGGCATCGCCGAAGGTACCGAGAATTCCAACTTCCTGCTGCACGCCACCAGCGGCTCCTACATCCTGACGCTCTATGAGAAGCGCGTTGACAAGGCTGACCTGCCGTTCTTCCTCGGCCTGATGGGTCATCTGGCGCGAAAGGGCATTTCCTGCCCGCTGCCGGTCACCGCGCACGACGGCACCGTCATCGGCCAGCTCGCCGGCCGGCCCGCCGTCATCATCACCTTCCTCGAAGGCCTGTCGCTGCGGCGGCCGACGGCGGCGCATTGCGGCGAAGTCGGCAAGGCGCTGGCCGAACTTCATCTCGCCGGCCGGGATTTTGCCTTGCGGCGGCCGAATGCCCTCGCCATCGACGGCTGGCGCAAATTGTGGGACGCCTCGCGCGACCGGGCCGACGAGGTCGAGCCCGGCTTGGCAGCCGAGGTCGATGCCGATTTCGCCGATTTCGAGCGCAACTGGCCGAAGGACCTGCCGGAAGGCATCATCCATGCCGACCTTTTCCCCGACAATGTCTTCTTCCTCGGCGAGAAACTGTCCGGCCTGATCGATTTCTATTTCGCCTGCGACGATCTCTACGCCTATGACGTCGCCACCTGCCTCAACGCCTGGTGCTTCGAGAAGGACTTTTCCTTCAACCTGACCAAGGGTACGGCGCTGCTCGCCGGCTACCAGAGTGTGCGGCCTTTGAGCGGCGACGAGAAGGCGGCGCTGCCGATGCTGGCGCGCGGCTCGGCGTTGCGCTTCATGCTGACCCGGCTTTATGACTGGCTGACCATTCCCAACGGCGGATTGGTCATGAAGCGCGACCCGACCGAATATATCCGCCGGATGCGGTTCCATCGGGCGATCAAATCTCCCTCCGAATACGGATTGCTATGACCAAGCATGTTGAAATCTTCACGGATGGCGCCTGCTCGGGCAATCCGGGCCCCGGCGGCTGGGGCGCCATCCTGCGATTCAATGGCAAGACCAAGGAACTGTCGGGCGGCGAGGCCGAGACCACCAACAACCGTATGGAATTGCTCGCTGCCATCTCGGCGCTGAACGCGCTGAAGGAGCCTTGCGCGGTCGAGCTTCACACCGACAGCAAGTACGTCATGGACGGCATTTCCAAGTGGATCCATGGCTGGAAGAAGAACGGCTGGAGGACCGCCGACAAGAAGCCGGTCAAAAACGGCGAGCTCTGGCAGGCGCTGGACGAAGCCAACCGGCGTCACCAGGTCACCTGGAACTGGGTCAGGGGCCATGCCGGCCATGCCGAGAACGAGCGCGCCGACGAGCTCGCTCGCGAAGGCATGGCGCCGTTCAAGAAAGACCCCGTCAGGCCTGCCGTGGCACCGCAGCCGGCGGCACAAGCTACGCAGCCGACAGCGGCAAAGCCGCGGCGCTCGACGCAGAGCTATTGATTCCGCAAGCGGCTCCGCTCCCCGGCAGGAAGACCCTCTATCGTGGCGACCGCATACTACATCACGCATCCCCAGGTTCAGGTCGATGCCAACGTTCCGGTGCCGGAGTGGGGGCTATCCGACATCGGGCGAGCCAGAGCGTCCACAATGCTCGACCAGCCCTGGATCGGGTCGATCCGGCGTGTCGTGTCGTCGGCTGAACGCAAGGCGATCGAAACCGCCGAGATCCTCGCAAGGCATCTGAACCTCACGGTCGAGGTGAGGGAACGGATGCACGAGAACGATCGGTCGGCAACGGGTTTCCTGCCGCCGCCGGAATTCGAGGCGGTCGCCGACCAATTCTTCGCCAATCCACACAGCAGCATTCGCGGATGGGAAAGGGC
>NZ_RZSG01000953.1:0-2053 GCF_003997725.1 Mesorhizobium sp. M4A.F.Ca.ET.050.02.1.1 | reverse complement strand
TGTCCTTCTCGGCCGGAAACACCTGGCGTGGCACGGCGGCCAGATCATCCGGCAAATCCGGCGGCACGGAATCGAAATCGCCGACCCAGAGCTCAGGCGTCAGGCCCAGCATGCGGGCATGGCCGATGCCGCCATCGGCGGCGATGACGCGCGCGCCGGCCAGCTGGCTGTCGAGCCGCGGCGTGCGGACGAGGTCGCCGCCAAGCAGGATGGTGAATGTGCCCATGAGCGTCGCCCTTACCAGCCCCGCCCGAGAAACGGAAGCCGGGGGTGCAGGCACCCGGCAAACTTCCGCTTGCGCGGTGCCGTGCCCGGGCCTATGTGTCGAAACGCTCTAACGGGGTGCCGGACGCGGGTTTTCGCGGACCGGCTGAGAGGCAACCGCCAACCCGCTGAACCTGATCCGGTTTGTACCGGCGGAGGGATTAGACGTCTCGGACCATCCGGCGCCTCAATTCCTTTCAATACCAACGAAGGAGGCGCCGATGCGCACGCTCTTGTCCCACCTTGTTCTGGCAACCGGCCTGGTTTCGCTTCTGGCGGGTCCGGCGGCCGCGAAGGACAAGCTCACCGTCTATACCTATGAGAGCTTCACCGCCGACTGGGGTCCCGGCCCGGCGGTAAAGAAGGAATTCGAGGCCGAATGCGGCTGCGATCTCGAATTCGTCTCGGTCGCCGATGGCGTGGCGTTACTCAACCGCGTCAAGCTGGAGGGCGCGGCGACCAAGGCCGACATCGTGCTCGGCCTCGACACCAACCTGACGGCCGAAGCCAAGGCGAGCGGCCTGTTCGCGCCGCATGGCGACGTGTCCGGCCTCAATGTCCCCGGCAACTGGAGCGACGACACATTCGTGCCGTTCGACTATGGCTATTTCGCCGTCGTCTACGACACCGAAAAGCTGAAAGTCCCGCCGAAGAGCCTGAAGGAACTGGTCGAGGGCAGCGCCACCGACAAGATCGTCATCCAGGATCCACGCACCTCGACGCCCGGCCTCGGCCTGCTGCTCTGGGTCAAGTCGGTCTATGGCGACAAGGCGCCGGAAGCCTGGGCCAAGCTCAAGTCCAAGGTGCTGACGGTGACGCCGGGCTGGAGCGAGGCCTATGGCCTGTTTACCAAGGGCGAGGCGCCGATGGTGCTGTCCTACACCACCTCGCCGGCCTATCACATGGTCGCCGAGAAAACTGAACGCTACCAGGCCGCGTCCTTCGAGGAGGGCGAATATCTGCAGATCGAGGTTGCCGGCATCACCACGACAGGGGCGAAGAATCCGCTGGCGGAGAAGTTCATCGCCTTCATGACCGGCCCGAAATTCCAGGATGTCATCCCCGAGACCAACTGGATGTTCCCGGCCGGTAAGACCGACAAGCCGCTCAATCCGGCCTTCGACAAATTGGTCAAGCCGACCAAGACCTTGCTGTTCAGCGCCGATGAGGTCGCCGCCAACCGCAAGGCCTGGGTGGACGAATGGCTGGCGGCGATGAGCAAGTAGGCTTTCGATCGCCTCGATGTCTGCGCCAAGCCACCCCCCTCTGTCCTGCCGGACATCTCCCCCTCAAGGGGGGAGATTGGCTGTCACGGCGGTTTTCGCCAACCTTTGGCGGTGTGGGATGGAACGCGGCGTCGACGCTGCTGATCTCCCCCCTAGAGGGGGAGATGTCCGGCAGGACAGAGGGGGGGGCGAAGGAACGCGGCTTTCGCTAAGTTCCGCCAGGGTGCAGCGTGCAGCTCGCGCCTCGCTCTGACCCCCGCATCACCGCCGGCATCGCCGCGCTAGGCGCCATCACCTTGCTGATCGGCGGGGCGTTCGCCGGCCTCGTCCTTGAAGGCGCGCATGATTTCTCCGGCGCCGCCTCGGCCTTCGATCCCTATATCCTGCGCGTCGTCCGCTTCACACTCTGGCAGGCGCTGTTGTCGACCCTGCTTTCCGTTGTGCCGGCGCTGTTCGTCGCGCGCGCGCTCTCCCGGCATCCGCTTTTTCCGGGCCGCGGGCTGATCCTGCAGCTCTTCGCCCTGCCGCTGGCGCTGCCGGCCATTGTCGCGGCGCTCGGCATC
>NZ_RZSG01000952.1:0-2053 GCF_003997725.1 Mesorhizobium sp. M4A.F.Ca.ET.050.02.1.1 | reverse complement strand
CGGTCGGGCCGGTCTGGCAGGGCGGCGGCAAGGGCGAGGCCGACCTGCTCGCCTCCTGCTACCGGCGTTCGCTCGAAATTGCCGCCGGGAGGCAATGCCGCACGATTGCGTTTCCGGCGATCTCGACTGGCATCTATGGCTACCCGAAGGATGAAGCGACCGAGATTGCTGTCGGCACCGTAGATGCCTTCCTGAGCCAGACCGCGGTACCGGAAACCGTCACTTTTTGCTGCTTTGATGAGCAAATGGCGGAACTATACCGAGAGACCGTTGCTGCTCTTGGCGGAGACAGAACTTTATGAGCGGCAGGGACGATTTACAGTTTCAAATAGGACTTCTCGATTTCGGACTAGCCGCACCGAAAAATAGACGCTACTGCTCACCCTGCATTTTGCTATGGGCATGGGGTGAAAATGAAGCCGAATTATCTTCGACGGACGACTGTTTCGATACTTGCGGGATTGCTTATATGCGCTGCGGCCGGAGCCGGCGCGGCGCAATCGCTGGCCGGGAAGGTCGGCGACAAACGATTCACTCCGTATTTGCCGGGCAGCGCGAAGGACGAATGCACCAGGGCCTACAAGGACTATGTGGCTGCAAGTGGCCATTCGGCCTATGCAACGACCTTCTATTCGCGCGTCGTCGACCTCTACATCATCTGCGGCTCGGGACTGAACGCTCCGTCGCAAAAGGCCGCGGAAGAGCGGGCGCTACGATCCTGCCAGGCGGGCTTGAAGAGGTGGAGGGTCAAGACCGCGAGCGGCGGCTGCGAAATCGCAGCTTCGAAGTAGGCCGACGCTCGCCCGACTGGCGCCGACCGAGGCAAAACCGGGGGGCTCCATGTTCGGCAAGATCCTGATCGCCAATCGCGGCGAGATCGCCTGTCGCGTCATCCGCACGGCACGAAGGTTGGGCCTGCGCACCGTCGCCGTCTATTCGGATGCGGATGCGAAGGCCCTGCATGTCGGGATGGCCGACGAGGCGGTCCATATCGGACCCTCGCCGGTCGGCGAAAGCTATCTGCGCGGCGACAGGATCGTCGCGGCAGCACTCGCCACCGGTGCCGAGGCCATCCATCCCGGCTACGGCTTTCTCTCGGAGAATCCCGAGTTCGTCGATCAGGTGACGGCGGCGGGGCTCGTCTTCATCGGCCCGTCGGCGGCTTCGATCCGCGCCATGGGGCTGAAGGACGCGGCCAAGCGCCTGATGGAGAAGGCCGGCGTGCCGGTGGTGCCTGGCTATCACGGCGAAGCGCAGGAGATCGTGCTCCTGGCCTCCAAGGCGCGCGAGATCGGCTATCCCGTGCTGATCAAGGCGCGCGCCGGCGGCGGCGGCAAGGGCATGCGCCGCGTCGACCACCCGGACGATTTCTCCGAGGCGCTGTCCGGTGCGCGGCGTGAGGCAAAGGCGGCGTTCGGTGACGACCGCGTGCTGGTGGAAAAATACGTCGACAAGCCGCGCCACATCGAAGTGCAGGTGTTCGGCGACAATTTCGGCAATGCCGTGCATCTCTTCGAGCGTGACTGCTCGGCGCAGCGCCGCCACCAGAAAGTGATCGAGGAAGCGCCTGCCCCAGGCATGACGCCGGTGCTGCGCAAGGCGATGACCGAGGCCGCGGTGAAGGCCGCCAAGGCGATCAGCTATTCAGGCGCCGGCACGATCGAATTCATCGTCGACGCCTCGCAGGGGCTGAAGGCCGACCGCTTCTGGTTCATGGAGATGAACACGCGCCTGCAGGTCGAACATCCGGTTACCGAAATGGTGACCGGCATCGATCTGGTCGAATGGCAGCTGCGGGTCGCGGCGGGCGAGAAACTGCCGAAGACGCAAGGCGAACTCCAGCTCGCTGGCCATGCCTTCGAGGCGCGCATCTATGCCGAGGACGCCACCAGAGGATTCCTGCCAGCGACGGGCACGCTGCACCACCTGAAATTCCCGCAAACCGCACCAGAGCATGCCGCCATGCGGATCGAGACCGGCGTGCGCGCGGGAGATCAGATCTCGCCCTTCTACGATCCGATGATCGCCAAGCTGGTGGTGCACGGCAAGGACC
>NZ_RZSG01000951.1:0-2054 GCF_003997725.1 Mesorhizobium sp. M4A.F.Ca.ET.050.02.1.1 | reverse complement strand
CGAGGACATGGCGAGGCCATCCGCATCGCGCACGGTCGGTGCGCCGACGATGGCGACGGGCAGGTCGAGGTCGCGGCAAAGCTGCCTGACGACGCAAAGCTGCTGATAGTCCTTCTCGCCGAAGATCGCATAGTCGGGAGCCGCTTGCAGGAAGAGCTTGGCCACGACGGTGGCGACACCGTCGAAGAAGCTAGGCCTGAAATCCGGTTCCAGGCCGGAGGAGGGGCCGCCGACCGAAATCCTGGTGGCGAAGCCGGCCGGGTACATCTCCGCGACGCCTGGCGTGAAGACGAGATGCGCGCCGGCTTCGGCCAGCCGTTCGAGGTCGCGGGCAAGCTGGCGCGGATATTTGTCGAGATCCTCGGTCGGGGCGAACTGCGCCGGATTGACGAAGATCGAGACGACGCAGCGCTCGGCCTTTTCGAGCGCCATCCTGACCAGCGAGATATGGCCGTCATGCAGCGCGCCCATGGTCGGCACCATGGCGATGCCGAGGCCCTCGCGCCGCCAGTCGCGGATTTGCGCGCGAAGGGCGGAAACCGTTTCGGCGACGATCGGTCGACTCATACCTTGTCCTTATCGGGTGTGGCGGCAAAGACGTGGTCCGGGCCGGGAAACGCGCGGTCGCGCACCTCCGCCGCGTAGCGGGCGGCAGCGTCCGAGACGACATCGCGCAGGCTGGCATATTCCTTGACGAATTTCGGCACGCGGTCGACGGTCAGGCCGACCATGTCGTCGATGACCAGGATTTGGCCGTCGCAATCGCGGCTGGCGCCAATGCCGATGGTGGGGATGGCGATGGCGCGGGTAAGATCAGCCGCGACGCTCTCGACGGTGCCCTCGATGACCACGGAAAAGGCGCCGGCCTTTTCCACCGTTTCGGCGTCGCGGAACAGGGCGGCCACATTGTCTTCGGTCCGGCCCTTGATCTTGTAGCCGCCGTCCTTTTCCACCGATTGCGGCTGCAGGCCGATATGGCCCATGACCGGGATGCCGCCGGCCACGATCGCGGCGATCTGCCCGACCATGTCGACGCCGCCCTCGAGCTTGACCGCCTGGCAGCCCGTCTCCTCGACAATGCGCCGCGCCGAGGCGACGGCCTCAGCCACCGACGTCTCATAGCTGCCGGCAGGCATGTCGACGACCACGCAAGCCCTGTCGGAGCCGCGCATCACCGCCTGACCGTGCGCGATCATCATCTCCAGGGATGCGCCAAGCGTGGTCTTGTGGCCGTGCAGCACCATGGCGACACTGTCGCCGACCAGAAGCAGGTCGACGTGGGGATCGAGCAATCGGGCGACAGGATAGGTATAGGCGGTCAGGCAGACGATCGGCACGCCGCCCTTGCGGCGGCGAATGGCGTCGGCGCTGATCCGGCCACTGGCGGACAGGTCTTGAATCTTCACCTCCCTTGGCCGGGCACCAGGCCAGGCGCCCGTTGCCGGGCGAGCAGAGCTTTAGAAAGACAGGAACTGCTTGGCAAGCAGGGCTGCCGCTATCCGCGCGGCTGTATCGATTTAGCGCACGAACCATTTACATTGCGCCCCACGGCAAAACCCTTGCCTTCGCGATTGCGTGACGCCATAAGCAGGAGAAAGGCGCAGCCGCTGCCGCCGCGAGGACTTGGATGAAAGCTTTCCTTACGCAGTTTTTCACCTGGTGGAACAGCCAGACGCTGGGAACGCGGTTCCACACATGGCGCCACGGCAGGAAGGTCGGCCAGGACGAAGCCGGCAACGTCTATTACGAGGGCGGCATCGATTCAGAAGGCCGCACCCGTCGCTGGGTCATCTACCGGGACTATTCGGAAGCCTCGAAGATCCCGCCGGGCTGGCACGGCTGGATTCATCATCGCGTCGATGTGGCGCCGCCGAGCGACGACTATCGTCCGCGCGAATGGCAGAAGCCGCATTTGCCGAATCTCACCGGCAGCCCTGCGGCCTACCGTCCGCAGGGCTCGGTGCTGACCAACCAGCACCGCCCGCAAGTGACCGGCGACTACGACGCCTGGACGCCCGGCTCGTAATCGGCGGCCGAGGTGCTGATCGGTCCTT
>NZ_RZSG01000950.1:0-2063 GCF_003997725.1 Mesorhizobium sp. M4A.F.Ca.ET.050.02.1.1 | reverse complement strand
CCTTATCTGGCCCTATGTCATCAACAACTACATGCGCGGCAAGGATCCCCTGCCCTTCGACCTCTTGTACTGGAACGCCGATTCAACCCGCATGGCGGCGGCCAACCATTCCTTCTACCTGCGCAACTGCTATCTCGAGAACAATCTGTCGCGCGGCACGATGGAGCTTGCCGGCCGCACCGTCTCGCTGGCCGATATCAAGATCCCCGTCTATAACCTGGCGACCAAAGAGGATCACATCGCGCCGGCGCTCTCGGTGTTCCTCGGCTCGCGCTATTTCGGCGGCAGCGTCGAGTATGTGATGGCCGGCTCCGGCCACATCGCCGGCGTCGTCAATCCGCCGACCGCGAACAAGTACCAGTACTGGACGGGCGGCAAGCCGGTGGGCGACTTCGGCCAGTGGTTCGCCTCGGCCGTGGAGCATCCCGGCTCCTGGTGGACGCACTGGCAGCACTGGGTCGAAACCCAGAACAACGCGCGCGTGCAGGCGCGCAAACCCGGCAAGCATATGAAAACCTTGGGGGATGCGCCGGGCACCTATGTCAAGGTGCGCGTGTAACAGACTGTAATGTCTGGTGAGTTGACGGCCCGTCAAAACAGGTCGAAATGGTGGCGTCAACTATCTGGTGGCTTCAATTCGCCTGGAAAAAACGATTACTTCCGAGGCTTGCAGATTTGACACAGGTCCCGTTTCCGGTTTGGGAACAGAACAGTCGTAGCGAGGGGCGTAGAACGCTGCGGCGATGACGAGCCGGCCGGCTACCGAGGGGGAATTTAGTTTTGAAGTCAGGTGGTTGGCGTCTCGCGCGGAGGGAAGGTCGCAGCATTGCGGCAGCGCTTTTCTCCGTGCTTCTGGCCTCCTGCACCTCCGCCGGCGACCCCACCATGTCGGTCGGCATGCCCGGCTATAATGCCACCTCCACCGAGATGAGCGCTGCAACCAGCGCCAAGCCAGCAACATCAACCGATTCGTCGCTGCAGGTGACTTCGGCCTCTTCGGAGGCGATATCGACCGTAATGGGTGATGGCGACAAGCCCTTGCCTGAAAAGGTCGCCTACGTGCCGGTGACGAAGCCGGGATCGGCCTTCCCTATCAACGTGCCGGCCGGTGCCGACACCGTTGCCGGCAACACGCCGCAGCCGCTGGTTCAGCCCGCGCAGACAGCCGAACAGACACAGGTCGTGGCCCAGCAGGTCGCTGCTGGCGACGCCGCCGCGACCGCGCCCAAGCCGCAGGCTGAAGCGGCGGCCGCGCAGCCAATGAACAACGGCGTCTACGTGACGGCGGGCGAAGCACCCCAGCAGCAGATCGCCGCGCCGAAGAAGGGCCTGTTTGCCTCGCTGTTCAGCACCACGCCGGCCTCGGCAGCCCCAGCGCCGCTGGTCAACGCGCGCTCGGGCGAGCAGCCGGCCGTTGCCAAGGCGACTGCGCCCGCCAAGCCGATCATCACGCTCGCTTCCGCCACCCCGGCCGAAAAGCCGGTGCAACTGGCCTCGCTCGACGATCCAAGCAATCACATCACCGGCGCCGATGCCTTGCCCGGCGTGCGCCAGACCGCGCTGTTCGAGATCAAGCGCAAATCCGGCATCGACGATGAGAGCGACGTCGACCTTAACGAGGACGAGGGCGGCTCCTACCAGGTGGCGTCGGCCGCCGGCATGGCGAGGCTGGCGCCCAATGGCCTGCTGAAGCAGAACGAAAGCGTCGACGTCGCCTGCCTGAAGCCGTCGCTGGTGCGCGTGCTGAAGACGATCGAGGGCCACTATGGCCGCAAGATGGTCGTCACCTCAGGCTATCGCGACCCGGCCCGCAACCGCCGCGCCAACGGCGCCAAGAATTCGCTGCACATGTACTGCGCCGCCGCCGACATCCAGGTTCCCGGCGTCTCCAAATGGGAGCTGGCGAGCTACATCCGTACCATGCCCGGCCGCGGCGGCGTCGGCACCTATTGCCACACCGAATCCGTCCATGTCGACGTCGGCCCCGAGCGCGACTGGAACTGGCGCTGCCGCCGGCGCGGCTAGCGACGGCGGCGGCTTACTTCTGCCGGCCGAGGCAAAGC
>NZ_RZSG01000094.1:0-12426 GCF_003997725.1 Mesorhizobium sp. M4A.F.Ca.ET.050.02.1.1 | reverse complement strand
GGCCGAAAGCCGCATCCGCTTCCGACACCTGCAAGCGTTTCTCGAAGTGGCGCGGCAAGGCAGCGTGGCAAGGGCGGCCGAATTCCTGCATGTCAGCGCGCCGGCCGTGACCAAGACATTGCGCGAGTTGGAAGAGGCGCTCGGCATCGCCGTCGTCGAACGCGACGGCCGCGGCATCCGCGTCACGCGGCTCGGCGAGATCTTCCTCGGCCATGCCGGCACGGCGATCACGGCACTGAAGCGCGGCGTCGATTCCGTCCGCCAGGACGGCGCAATCAATCGCCATCCGATCCGCATCGGCGCCTTGCCGACCGTATCGGCGCGGGTGATGCCGCTGGCGATGAGCCTGTTCCTGAGCGAGAACACGGGTGCCGCCATCAAGATCGTCACCGGCGAGAACGCGGTGCTGCTCGAGCAGTTGCGAGTCGGCGCGCTCGACCTCGTCGTCGGCCGTCTCGCCGCTCCGGAGAACATGACCGGCTTCTTCTTCGAGCATCTCTATTCCGAGCAGGTGCTGTTCGTGGTGCGGGACGGGCACCCGCTGCTGGAGCCGGGAGCCGACATCTTCGCCCGCCTCGATGAGTTCCCCGTGCTGATGCCAACCAGGGAATCCGTCATCCGTCCCTTCGTCGACCGTCTCTTCATCACCAATGGCATGACCGCGCCCAAAACCGAGATCGAGACCGTCTCGGATTCCTTCGGACGTTCCTTCATGCGCCAGAGCAATGCGGTCTGGATCATCTCGGCCGGCGTCGTCGCCAACGAGATCGCCAGCGGCGCCTTCGTCGCCTTGCCAGTCGACACCGAGGAGACCAAGGGACCGGTCGGCCTGACCATGCGCACCGACACTGCTCCCTCTCCGGCCTTTTCCATCCTGCTGCAGACGATCCGCGAGGCGGCACGGCATAGCGCCTGACAACGGACTCCGTTCGGCGTGTCTTTTCGTAACCTACGGGTTAATGAAACACCGCAAAATATCATTTTACCGAACCAAACCGCTAGTGCAATGTGACCGTGGAGGATCAAAGGCGAGCCCCGGCTGGCGGCACCCGGAAAACCGGTTGCGGCCCGCGTGGGGCGGCCACTGAGGGAGGAGCAGATGACTGAGACTATCGGCAGCAAACCCGTTATCGCCGGCATGTCGCGGCGCCAGTTCATTGCCACTTCGGTGGCCGGCGGCGCGGCCCTTGCGCTCGGCCGCGGCAAGGCCTTCGCGCAGGCCGCGGACACCCTGAAGGTCGGCTTCGTCAGCCCGCGCACCGGGCCTCTCGGCGGTTTCGGCGAGACCGACGGCTATGTGCTCGACCTGGCCCGAAAGGCGCTCGCCAATGGCATCGAGCTCGGCGGCAAGAAATACAGCGTCGAGATCCTCGACCAGGACACGCAGTCGGACCCCTCGCGCGCCGGCCAACTCGCCAAGGACCTGATAAACAACCAGGCCATCGACCTGATGCTCGCGGTGTCCACGCCTGAGGTAATCAACCCGGTGGCCGACGCCTGCGAAGCGGCCGGCGTGCCTTGCCTGTCGACGGTCATGCCTTGGGAAGCCTGGTATTTCGGCCGCGGCGCCAAGCCGGGCCAGCCTTCGCCGTTCAAATGGACCTATCATTTCGGCTTCGGCGTCGACGAATTCTTCAAGGCCTATGTCTCGCAGTGGACTCTGATCGAGACCAACAAGAAGGTCGGCGTCATGTATCCGAACGACGCCGACGGCAATGCCATCCGTGCCCATCTTGCGCCGCTGCTCGCCAAGCAGGGCTTCACCATCGTCGACCCCGGCGCCTACGAGACCGGCACCACCGACTATTCCTCGCAGATCGCGCTGTTCAAGCAGGAAGGCGTCGAGATCTTCAATTCCTTCCCGATCCCGCCGGATTTCGCCGCGTTCTGGCGTCAGGCGGCGCAGCAGGGCCTGACCCGGCAGATCAAGATCGCCCAGGTCGCCAAGACCGGCCTGTTCCCGTCCGATATCGAGGCGCTGGGCGATCTCGGCATGAAGCTTTCAAGCGCCGCCTACTGGCACAAGGCCTTCCCCTACAAGTCGCCGCTGACCGGCGTCTCCGGAACCGAGCTGGCCGACGGCTACGAGGCGGCGAGCGGCAAGCAGTGGACGCAGCAGCTCGGCGCCTCGATGTCGCTGCTCGACGCCGGGTTCGAAGCGCTGAAGGCCAGCACCGATGCCAAGGACAAGGCGGCGGTCGCGAAGGCTCTCAGCACGCTCAACACCGAGACGATGATCGGCAAGGTCGACTTTACCAGCGGCCCAGTCGCCAATGTCTCGCCCGGCCCGATCATCGGCACGCAGTGGGTGGCGGCGAAGGAGGGCAGCAAATTCGCGCTCGACTATGTGGTGACCGAAAACGCCACCGACCCGAAGGTGCCGGTCGAAGCCAAGCTGCAGCCGTACAACGGCTGATTGGACTGCTGACGGGGTTCGCATCGTGACCATTTCGCCCAACGCTGCGATCCTCAATGCCGCCGGCATCCACAAGCGCTTCGGCGCGCTGGTGGTGCTCGACGACATCGACTTCGCCATGCAGGCCGACGAGGCGGTCGGCATTGTCGGCCCGAACGGCGCCGGCAAGACGACATTGCTCAGCGTGATGTCCGGCGCCTATCCGCCGAACGCCGGTACCGTCGCCTTCAAGGGCGGCGATGTCACGTCGCTGCCGGCAACGGCGCGCTGCCGGCTCGGCCTCGTGCGCACGCATCAGGTGCCGAAACCGTTCGGCGGCATGACCACGTTCGAGAATGTCTTCATCGCCGCCTCGCATGGCGCCGGACTCAAGCGCGACGAAGCCTATGAGGAGGCACTTGCCTCGTTGAAACTGTGCGGCATGCTTGGCGTCGCCAACCGCCGTGCCGAGACGCTCGGCCTGCTGGACCGCAAGCGGTTGGAGCTCGCCCGGGCGCTCGCTGCCAGGCCGACGCTGCTTCTGCTCGACGAGATCGGCGGCGGACTGACCGACGGCGAGGCCGGCGAGTTGGTCGAGACCATCAGGGAATTGCGGCGCCGCAAGATCGGCATCGTCTGGATCGAGCACATCGTCCACATCCTGTTGCAGGTGGCCGGGCGGCTGATCTGCATGGATGCGGGAAAGATCATCGCCGACGGCGAGCCGCAAGCGGTCATGGCCGACCCGCAGGTGATCCACGCCTATTTCGGCGGAGGCCCGAAATGAGCCTGCTTTCGGTCGAGGATCTCGTTGTCCGCCACGGCCTGTTGCAGGCGGTGCGCGGCGTGAGTTTCGACGTCGAGCGCGGCGAGACGCTGGCGCTGGTCGGCGCCAACGGCGCCGGCAAGACGACGCTGCTGAGAGCCATCGCCGGCGCGCATCCGCAGGCATCGGGGCGCGTGCGATTCGATGGCGTCGATCTTTCCGGCGTGCCCTCGCACAGCAGAGTCGGCATGGGCATCGCGCTGGTGCCAGAAGGCAGGAAACTGTTCGTCGACATGACGGTCGAGGAGAACCTGCTGCTCGGACGAAGCGCCGGCCGCCCCGGCGACTGGAGCGTCGACAGGGTGCTCGACACGTTTCCGAACCTCAAGCCGCGCCGCCGCGCCAAGACCGGGCATCTCTCCGGCGGCGAACAGCAGGCAACCGCCATCGGCCGCGCGTTGATGAGCAATCCGCAACTGCTTTTGCTCGACGAGGTCTCGCTTGGCCTGTCGCCGCTGGTCGTCGACCGCGTCTACGCCTCGCTGCACGGCCTGATCAGCTCCGGTACGACGATCATCCTCGTCGAACAGGATCTCAACCGTGCCCTCTCCGTCTCCGACAAGGTCATCTGCATGCTGGAGGGACGGATCGCGCTTGCCGGAGACAGCAAGAGCGTGTCGCGCGACGAGGTGACGAAAGCCTATTTCGGCCTGCATCGGAAGGGCGCCGGAGGCATGCCGGCATGAGCAACCAGATCGTCCAGGGCATCCTGCTCGGCGGCTATTACGCGCTGATCGCCTGCGGCCTCTCCTTCATGTTTTCGGTGATGCGCATCATCAACCTCGCCCATGGCAGCCTCGCCGTGCTGTCAGCCTTCGCGCTGTGGCTGTTCGCCTCGCGCTTCCACATTTCACCCTTCCTTGGACTGCTGATCGTCCTGCCGCCGATGGCCGCGATCGGCTGGGCCTTGCAGCGCTTCCTGCTCGAACGCAGCGCGCGCGGCGGCGCGCTGTTGCCGATCCTGACAACCTTCGGCCTCGCCACCGTCATCGACAATCTCTTGTTCGAGCAGTTCGGCGCCGACACGCGCTCGCTGGCGCCCTTTATCGGCAGCCTCTCCTACGATTCCTGGGAATGGCCAGGCAGCATCTATGTCGGCAAGCTCGCGGTCATCATCTTCGTCACCGCCGTGGTGCTGCTTGGCGGGCTGCAGCTTTTCCTCACTCGCACCGGCCTCGGCCGTTCGATCCGCGCGACCTCGGCGGACCCTGATACCGCCGGCCTGGTCGGCGTCGATGCGCGCCGCGCCAATGCGGTCGCCGCGTCGATCGCCATGGTCACGGTCGGTCTCGCCGGCGCCTTCCTCGGCATGCGCGCCACCTTCGATCCCTATGCCGGCGCGCCGCAGTTGCTGTTCGCCTTCGAGGCGGCGGTCATCGGCGGCGCCGGCTCGCTGTGGGGCACGCTGATCGGCGGCATCGTGCTGGCGCTCGCCCAGACGCTCGGCGCCCAGGTGCATCCGCAGGGCTTTCTGATCGGCGGCCATGTCGCGTTCCTGATCGCCCTGTTCATACGCCTGTCCACCTCCGGCCTCGGCCTGCGCGGCCTGCTGCGCCTGCCCGCGGGGAAGGCATCATGAGCGCCGCCTCCC
This sequence comes from Mesorhizobium sp. M4A.F.Ca.ET.050.02.1.1, assembly GCF_003997725.1. Classification (NCBI taxonomy): domain Bacteria; kingdom Pseudomonadati; phylum Pseudomonadota; class Alphaproteobacteria; order Hyphomicrobiales; family Phyllobacteriaceae; genus Mesorhizobium; species Mesorhizobium sp. M4A.F.Ca.ET.050.02.1.1. Next base: position 7,614 of record NZ_RZSG01000094.1, on the reverse strand, counting down.
CTGTCATCGAGCGCGGCACCGCCGCCTCGCGCATTGCCGCCATCGCGGTGGCCCTGATCATCGCGCTGCTGGCGATCGCGCCGCAATTCCTGTCGGCAGGCGCCGTCGACCGGATGACCGCGCTGTTCATCTATGTGATCCTCGCGGCGATGTGGAACGCGCTCGCCGGTTTCGGCGGACTGGTCTCGGTCGGCCAGCAGGTGTTCTTCGGCCTCGGCGCCTATTTCAGCATCCGGCTGGCGGATGCCGGCCTCAATCCTTTCGTCGCGCTCTTCGTCTCGGCGATCGTCGTCGGCGCTGTCTCCTGGCCGATCTCGCTGTTCATGCTGCGGCTCAGGAACGGCGAGTTCGCCATCGGCATGTGGGTGATCGCGGCCCTCACCCATCTCCTCGTCAACCTCGACCGGCTGGTGCAGGGCGAGACCGGCACGTCGCTGATCTCGCTCAACGTCTACGACGCTTCGACCAGACGCGTGGCGATCTACTGGCTGGCGCTGGCGTCGATGACCGCCCTGCTTGCCGTCCTGTTCGGCCTGCTGCGCGGCAGCACCGGTGCCGCCATCCGCGCCATCCGCGACAACGAGGATGCGGCGGCCTCCGTCGGCGTGCGCGTTACCGGCACCAAGCGGCTGCTTTTCGTGCTCGCCGCCTTTGGCATCGGCGTTGCCGGCGCGCTGTGGCTGGCGACCTCGATCACCTTCCAGCCGAAGACCTATTTCAGCGTCCAGTGGACAGCCTACATGATCTTCATGGTGCTGGTCGGCGGCATCGGCACCTTCGAGGGCGCCATCCTTGGCGCGCTGCTCTTCTTCCTCATCGAGACCTGGTTCGGCGGTGCCGGCGTCTGGTACCTGATCGGCCTCGGCGCCACGGCCCTCGCCTTCTCGCTACTGTTGCCGCGCGGCCTGTGGGGAACGCTGGAGGAGCGATTTGGGCTGCGCCTGCTGCCCGTCGGCTATAGCGTCAGGCTTCCCGTCAACGCGACCCAAACGACGGGCGAGACCGCTTCGCCGGCACCGACAACGACATCTCGGGAGAAGGCCTGACCATGCTTTTCGGCAAGACCATCCTCATCACCGGCGTCGCCTCCGGCATCGGCGCCCGCACGGCGGAACTCGCCGGCCAACTCGGCGCCGACGTGATCGGCGTCGACGTGCGTGAGCCAGCAGCAAGTGCTGGCAGCTTCGTCAAGGCCGACATCTCGTCGAGGGCAGGCGTCGACGAACTGGTGGCACGGCTGCCGCAGCGCCTCGATGCGCTCTGCAACGTCGCCGGCCTTTCCGGCAACACCGGCGCCGTGTCGACGCTCGCCGTCAATTTCTACGGGCTGCGTGCGCTTTCCGAGGCGCTGGCGCCGAAGCTTCGCGAAGGCGGTGCCATCGTCAATGTCGCCTCGATCGCCGGCTTCGGCTGGCGCGCCAATCTCAACCGCGCCGCTTCGATGATCGGCATCGAGGGCTTTCCCGATGTCGCCAGGGTGGTCGCCGACCATGCGGTCAAGAACGAGGAAGGCTATCCGGTCTCGAAGGAGCTTCTGCTGCTGTGGACTTTCCGCGCCGCGCATCAGGAGCGTTTCAAGAGCCGCGGCATCCGCGTCAATGCGGTCAGCCCAGGCCCGGTCGAGACGCCGATCCTGAAGCAGTTCCGCGCCGTGCTCGGCGACGACCGCGTCGACAGCGATATTTCGCGGGTGGGTCGTGCCGGCACGTCGGGCGATATCGCGCCGGTCGTGCTGTTCCTGTGCTCGGATGGCGCGCGCTGGATCAACGGCGCCAATGTGCCGGTCGACGGCGGCCTCGAAGCCTCGATCAACGCCGAGGTGCTCGGCTTCTAATCTGAACTTGCAACGCTCCACCGGGAGCGAGGGAGAGAACAATGGATATCGGACTTCTGATCGACGGCGACGAAAGGGCGGCGTCCGGCAAGGCCTCCTATGAGCGCCTGGACCCATTCACCGGCAAACTGGCGACGCGCGCCGCCGCGGCCAGTGTCGCCGACGCCAACGCCGCCGTTGCCGCCGCCGCCGCCGCCTTCCCGGCATGGTCGCGGACCGGCCCCGGCGAACGCCGCGCCTTGCTCTCCAAGGCGGCCGACGTCATGGCCTCCAAGGTCAGCGAATTCACAAAATTGATGATGGAAGAGACCGGCGCTACCGGCCCCTGGGCCGGCTTCAACGTCATGCTGGCCGCCAACATGCTGCGCGAGGCCGCCGCCATGACGACGCAGATCTCGGGCGAGATCATCCCCTCGGACAAGCCGGGCACGCTGGCCATGGCCATCCGCCAGCCGGCCGGCGTCTGCCTCGGCATCGCGCCGTGGAACGCACCCGTCATCCTCGGCACCCGCGCGCTGGCGATGCCGCTCGCCTGCGGCAACACGGTGGTGCTCAAGGCCTCCGAGATGTGCCCCGGCACGCACCGGCTGATCGGCCAGGTTCTGGTCGAGGCCGGTCTGCCCAAGGGCGTCGTCAACGTCGTCACCAACGATCCGAAGGACGCGGCCGGCATCGTCGAAGCGCTGGTCGCGCATCCGGCCGTCAAGCGCGTCAACTTCACCGGCTCGACCAAGGTCGGCCGCATCATCGCCGAGCTTGCAGGAAGGCATCTCAAGCCGGCCTTGCTCGAGCTCGGCGGCAAGGCGCCGCTACTGGTGCTGGACGACGCCGACATCGACGCGGCGGTCAATGCCGCGACCTTCGGCGCCTTCATGCATCAGGGCCAGATCTGTATGTCGACGGAACGGTTGATCGTCGACGACAAGGTCGCCGACGAGTTCGTCGCTAGGCTCGCCGCCCGTGCCGCGCAACTGCCGGCAGGAGATCCGCGCGGCCACGTCGTGCTGGGCTCGCTGATCAGTAGCCAGGCCGCCGACAAGATGGAGGAACTGGTCGCCGACGCAGTCGCCAAGGGCGCGAAGCTTGTCGCCGGCGGCAAGCGCGCCGGCACTGTGGTGGAAGCGACGTTGCTTGATCACGTGACGCCTTCGATGCGCGTCTATGCCGAAGAATCCTTCGGGCCGGTCAAGCCAGTCATTCGCGTCAAGGGCGAGGACGAGGCGGTGCGCGTCGCCAACGACACCGAATACGGCCTGTCGTCGGCCGTCTTCAGCCGCGACATCAAGCGCGCCATGGCGGTCGCTGCCCGCATTCAGGCCGGCATCTGCCACATCAACGGCCCGACCGTCGGCGACGAGGCGCAGATGCCGTTCGGCGGTGTCAAAGGTTCCGGCTACGGCCGCTTCGGCGGCAAGGCCTCGATCGCCGAATTCACCGACCTGCGCTGGGTGACGATCGAGGATCCCGGCCAGCACTACCCGTTCTGACGGAGAGCCTGGCGACCTTCTATCTGCCGAGGCTCAGCCCTGCCTTCCTCGCCTCGTCGCGCAGGAACGGCAGGCCGACCTCGATGACGTCGCGCGGGTCTTCAGCCACCGGGCGCCACACCGCCAGTCCGCCGGCGATGTCGACGTCGACATGGTTCATGCTTTCGAGCGTGATCGGCCCCTCGTAGCCGATGTCGGCGATTGCCTTCATGCAGGCCGCCCAGTTGATCATGCCGCGCCCCGGCACGCCGCGGTTTGCCTCCGACACATGCACATAGCCGAGGAAGGGCGCGGCCGCCTCGAAGCCGGCCGCAAAGCTCTCCTCCTCGATATGCATGTGGTAGGTGTCGAGGTGGATGAAGATATTCTCCGCCCCGACCCGCTCGATGACCCTGGTCGCATCGATACCGCGGTTGATCAGATGCGTCTCGTAGCGGTTGCAGGGCTCGATGCCGAGCTTCAGCCCGCGCGCCTTCGCCGACTTCGCCGCCCGCTCGAGGAAGCGGCACATACCGTCGATCTCCTTGCGCGTCGGCGCCCGGCCGGTAGTCTTGCCGATCGTGCCGTAGGTAACGCCGCCGAGCGCCTCGCTGCCCACCTCATTGCAGACCTTGAAGGCCGGCTGCAGGAAGTCGAGGGCCTCGTCCGGCCGCTCGACCACATCGAGGGAGCGCGGCAGGCCGAGCGAGGGGATCAGCTCGACGCCGTAGTGCGTGGCGAAGCCGCGCGTGCGCTTGGTGTCGATCTCCTCAGGGCGCAGCAGCGGGATTTCCATCAGCCCGATGCCGTGTTCCTTCAGCCGGTCCATCTGCGGTTCGATGCGGGCAAGGTCCCAGACCGGAGCGATGGCGAAAGTGTGCAGTCCAAAAGTGTTCATATGTTTAGCCTCGTTGTTCATGCGCCGCCGCGGCGCTGATATCGCCGCCGCCGACGATGCGGCTGACGACTTCGTTCATGTTCGTCTTGCTGGTGACGAGATCCGCATCGGCGCGGCCGTGGCGCAGCACGACGATGCGGTCGGTGACCGACAGCACGTCGTTCAGCCGGTGCGAGATCAGGATAACGGCGATGCCCTCCGACCGCAGCCGCCGGATCAGGTCGAGCACGCTCTGCACCTCGCGCACGGCAAGCGCCGCCGTTGGCTCGTCCATGATCACCAGCTTCGGATTAAAGGTCAGCGCGCGAGCGATCGCCACCGTCTGCTGCTGGCCGCCCGAGAACGAGCCGACCGACCGGTTGATCGACGGTAGCCGCGCGCCGAGCCGCTCGATCATCCTGGACGCCTCGCGGTCCATCGCCGCCTTGTCGACGAAGCCGGGAAACAGGCCGAACACCTTCCTGGTCGGCTCGCGGCCGAGAAAGATATTCGACGCCACGTCCTGCTGCTTGGCCAGCGACAGATCCTGATAGATCATCTCGATGCCGAGCTCGCGCCGTTGGCCGGGGTCGAGCGCAAGGATGTCCTTGCCGTCGTATTCGATCGAGCCCGAATCGGCGCGGTAGATGCCGGTGATGGTCTTCATCAGCGTCGACTTGCCGGCGCCATTGTCGCCGACGAGGCCGACCACCTCGCCGGCCGCGACCGAGAGATCGACACCGTGCAGCACGTCGACCGCGCCAAAACTCTTGCGGATGCCTTGAAGCGAAAGAAGCGTCATACGCGCGACTCCTTCCGGACCTGATACTGGTCGATGAAGACGGCGAGGATCAGCACCGCGCCGATCGCCATCTGCTGATAGTAGGACTGCACCGCAAGCAGCGTCAGCCCGTTCTGCAGCACGCCCATGATCAGCGCGCCGATCATCGTGCCGAGGATCGAGGCGCGGCCGCCGAACAAATTGGTGCCGCCGATGATCGCCGCGGTGATCGCGGTGAGCTCGTAGTTGATGCCGGCGGTCGGGTCGCCGGCATTGACGCGGGCGGTGAACAGCAGGCCGGCGAGCCCGGCGAGCGCGCCGGACAGCGTATAGATGATGCGGCGGTGGTGCTCGACGCGGATGCCCGCGGCGCGCGCCGCGCCCTCGCTGTCGCCCAGTGCCAGCGTGTGGCGGCCGAAGCGTGTATAGCCGAGCACGCAATGCGCGACGATCGCCGTCAGCACCAGGATGATCACCGGCATCGGGATGCCGAAGGGCCGCCCTTGCCCGATATAGACGATCGCCGACGGCAGCCCGTAGATCGCCCTGCCTTGCGAGATGACCAGCGCCAGGCCGCGCGCCAGGCCGAGCATGCCGAGCGTGACAATGAAGGCGGGCACGAAGGCGCGGGTGACGAACTGCCCGTTGATGTAGCCGGCAAGGCCGCCGGCGAGGATGCAGGCGATGAGCGCGAAGACCGACGGCCAGCCGAGATTGACCGCGACGAAGGCGCCCGCCACGCCGGCAAGGCCCATGACCGAGCCGAGCGACAGGTCGAGCCCGCCCGAGCCGATGACGAAGGTGGCGGCGATGGCCAGCACGCCGATCGTCGATGTCGCCAAGAGGATGTTGAGGAAATTGCTCAGCGACAGGAAGAACGGCGACAGCAGCGCCATCGCCGCGCTCAGCGCCACTAGCACCAGCAGCGACTCCAGCCTGATGTGGAGCCGTTCGACGGATGCGCGCTGCACCCGAGCCCAGAAACCGGGCTGTTCAGAAGCCATGTCTTTGCACCTTTGGGAGCGGCCGTAAGGCAGTAGGCAGTAGGGACTAGGCAGTAGGGCAAATATGAGAGCGATCCGAGCGGCAGGAACCGCTTACTTCCCCTACAGCCTACAGCCTACAGCCTACTGCCTACTGCCTATTCCCTGCTCACTTCACATATTGCAGCATCGGCTCCTTGCCGGCGTCGAGCATCTCCTTGGTCAGCACCAAGGTAGGCACGGCGATGCTCTCCTCGACCTTCTCGCCGGCGAGCGCCTTCTTGACGTTCTCGACCGCCTGCTTGCCGACCAGATAGGGAAGCTGCGCCACCGAAGCGTTGAGGCGGCCCTCCTTGATCGACTTGACCGCATCCGAATTGCCATCGACGCCGATGATCGTCACCTGCTCACCCTTGCCGGCCGCGTAGACCGATTCCACGGCGCCTAGCGCCATGGTATCATTGGCGCAGAAGATGGCGACGAGGTCAGGATGCGCGGTCAGCGTATCGGTTGCGATCGAGGCCGCCTTGCCGCGATCCCAGTCGCCGGGCAGCGAAGCAACGATCTCCAGCCCCGGCGCCAGTTCCTTGAGCTTGTCGGCAAAACCCTTGGCGCGCTTCTGACCAGTGATGTTGCCCGAAAGGCCCTCGATCACCAGCACCGGACCCTTGGCATCCTTGCCGAGCTTGGAGACGAGATATTCAGCGCCCTGTCCGCCGGCCGCGACATTGTCGGAGCCGATGCGGAAGGTGATCTTGATGCCTTCCTTGTCGAGGACCGCCGGATCGAGATTGCCGTCGAGGTCGACGACCTTGATGCCGGCATCCTGCGCCGCCTTCAGGCACGGCAACAGGTTGGTCGAGTTGATCGCCGCGGTGATCATCGCCACCGGCTTGCGCTCCAGCATCGTGTTGCAGAGGTTGAGCTGCGGCTCGGCCGCCTGGTCGCTTTCGGCCGCCTGCTGGAAATATTTCACACCGGCTTCCTTGGCGCCATCCTCGACGCCCTGGCCCATCGCGCCCCAGAACGGATTGGCCAGCGTCTTCATCAGCACGCCGTATTCGCCGTCCTCGGCCTTGGCAGCGCCAACGGCCGACATCGCCAGCGCGATGCCTAAGGCCATCGTAAATCGATTTATCTTCAGAACGAATGCTGTCACCTTTTCCTCCCTGTTGATATTACGCGCCACGAGCCAAAGCCAGGTGCGGCGCCACTCGGTTTTCGACAATGGGGGCTATTGTCGGTTTCCTCCCCCGGAATGCGGGCCGCTGCCTGGCGAGCCAACGGATTCCCGCATCAACACCTTGCAGGGTTCGAGCCGCGCCCTTGGCGGACCGCCCTCGCCCTCGATCCTGCGAAACAGCACGTCCATCGCATTGCTGGCTATCTCGCGCACCGGCTGCACCACCGCGGCGATCGCCGGCCAGGTCACCTGCATCCATTCGGCGTCGTCGAAGCCGACCAGCGAGATGTCGTCCGGGCAATGCCATCCCCGCCTACGGAATTCGGAGAGCGCCACGAGCGTGCCCTTGAGGAACAGCGAATAGACCGCCGTCGGCCGCTCACCCTTGCTGAAATAGTCGCTGAGCAGCGCCCGCAGCGGCTCCACCTCGCTTTCCGAAAGCACGACGTCGATGCGGACGTCCGGAGCAAGTTTCAGCGCGGTGTTGCGA
>NZ_RZSG01000949.1:0-2064 GCF_003997725.1 Mesorhizobium sp. M4A.F.Ca.ET.050.02.1.1 | reverse complement strand
GCTCGGCACCAACCAGTGCAAGGCATAGCCGAAGCCGACGATGGTGAAGAAGACCAGCCCGACGGCAAGGTCGAGGATCGGCCCGCGCAGCGCCAGAAGCTCGCGCTTGGGCGCGGCCACGGCATCGCCGAACAGGAGCGGCGGGATGAACACCAGGAGGAACAGCTCCGGGTCGATCTCGACATGCAGGCCGCGCGCCGGCCAGGCAAGGGCCGCACCGATGGCGATCTGCAGCACCGGCAGCGGCAGGCGCACTAGCCGAACCAACGCGCCGGAAAGCGCGACGAACACGAGCACGACCAGGATGAACACGGCGACATGCATGGCGGCGATTCCGAATATGCCCGACCATGCGCAAAGCAGGCCGTGCCGTCCAGTCGCGACGAAGACTAGCTGACGGAAGGTGGAAAGCAAAAAGGCCGCCCTAGAGGCGGCCTTTTCTGGAAATATATCAATTGCTTATAGCGAAGACGTGATCTGCAGCGCGTCGTTGCCGTCGAGACCGTAAATGTCGTCGCGGAACTGCACGACGCCTGGTCCCGTCGACCAGGCCGACAGGTAGAGGAAGTGTACCGGCACCGGATTGGTCACTTGAACCGGGGTGTTCTCGCCGGTCTTGATCGTCGCCTCGAAATGCTGGCGGTCCCAGCCGGGCGTGTCGCGCAGAATCCAGGTGACGAGGTCGCGCACGTTCTGGACGCGCACGCAGCCCGAGGAATCGAAGCGCATCAGCTTGCCGAACAGGCTCTGCTGCGGCGTGTCGTGCATATAGACGCCATCCGGGCTGGGGAAATTGATCTTGACCGAGGCCATGGCGTTGCCGGCGCCCGGATCCTGGCGGAAGCGGTACTTCTCGGCGTCGTCCGTCGACCAGTCGACCGTCATTGGATCGACCTCGCTGCCATCCGGCGCGAACAGGCGGATGTGGCTGTCCTTGAGGTAGTTGGGATCCTTGCGCATCAGCGGAATGATATCCTTGCGCACGATCGAAACCGGGGCATTCCAGTAGGGATTGACGATGATCTCGTTGATCTTGGAATTCACGATCGGCGTCTGGCGGTCGATCTTGCCGACGATCGCGGTGTGGCGCAGCACGACGCGGTCGTTCTCGACTGCCTCGATCTGGGCCGCCGGAATGTCGACCAGCACGTAACGGTTGCCCAGCGTGCCTGCCTTTTCGCGCAGACGCTGCAGGTTGGTCTGCAGCTGGCCAAGCCGGATCTGCGCCGAAACATTCATCGCGGTGTAGGTGTATTTGCCCATGGCGCCGTCGGCCGGCAGGCCGTGGCGAAGCTGGAAGCGCTTGACGGCGGCGTCGACGTAGGAATCGAACGAGGTCGAGATGCCGGCGCTCTGCGACAGATCGCCCGAGATCATCAGCCGCTTGCGCAGCGGCACCACATCCGGATCCTCGACGCCGAGCTGCAGCTTCTTGGTCGCGGGCACCTGCTCCCAGCCACCCTGGCCGGCGATGGTCTGGTACTGCGCCACCGCCTGCTCGGTGAAGGCGACGGTCTGCAGGCTGAAGATCGGCAGCGTCGAGGCCACCTTGCCGCCCTCGCTGGCGCGGGCGTCGAACTGGTCGTCCCAATTGCCGCGGGCCGAAGATTTCAGGATGTCCCCGATCACGTCCTGCGCGCTGGCGCTGTTGGCAACCATGGCCGCGGCAAGCGCGGAGGCTCCGGAAAGGAAGAAACGGCGGCTGGTTCTCATGGACGTTCTCTAAGTAATCTGGTCACTGCTGCGTTGATCGTTGGGCGATCCCGCCCGCACTTTATGGTTGGCAATCTTAACAATTAGCCAACCATAGCCGGTGTCACTTCAGCGTGAAACACGCGGCGTGACGCAACTTCCGGATGAAGGCAAGCTTGCGGCCGCAGCATCATCCGCATTCTCGCTTTCACCGCGATTATGGCGGCAACGTGGCCTTGGCCCGCGATTTGCTTCCGGCGAGGCGATGAAAGCAAGGGAACGGGGCTTTTTTGGCACCCATGGGAGAATCCAAGCATCTGACCTGAAGCGGCCTTCGTCCCAATCTCAACACCAGCGCGCCCGACCACGCCC
>NZ_RZSG01000948.1:0-2065 GCF_003997725.1 Mesorhizobium sp. M4A.F.Ca.ET.050.02.1.1 | reverse complement strand
CGTAAAGACTGCCCTTGCTTCCCTTCATCGCGCACCTCAGAATCAACCCTGCCAGTCGATCATACTTGGCACTCCTGAAGAGAGTCGCACGCACCTGTGGGCGTGTCAACGGATTGTATTTTCTTGGTACACAATTTTTGGACGAGTGGATCGACGGCTCTCGATGGGAGCTATCAGCCGATCGCATAAGCAGCGGTGACGCGCAGAGGGGCCAGAAGGATTTTTCCTTCGAATGCCATAAGCCGGCGCGACCAGGCTGAGCTATGAAATTCTTAGCAAGATCAAATACTTAAGCCGATGGTACCGTTGGCTGGGATCGAACCAGCGACCTCCGGATCCACAATCCGGCGCTCTAACCAGCTGAGCTACAACGGCACGTCTGCCGGAGCGCGATCCAGGGGAAGCTCTGCTCTCCAGATCCGCTCTGTCGTTCGGCGATGCGTCCAATACGGACTATCGGAGCGTAATTCAAGGCCCTTGATGAGGCAAAGGCGGGTTCTGCGAACCGCGCCCGGTTTTCAACCAGCCAATTTCGGGCAAAAGAAAAGGCCGGCGGGAGGAGGTGCCGGCCTTTTCCTGTTACGAGCCAGCGGGAGGAGGTGCTGGCTGGTCATCCCGGAGAGCAGAGGGAGGAGGTTCCGCCCGCCGGGTATTCGCTTGGACAACTCTATCGCACATCTATTTGACTGATAAAATGCGACGTTTTGATGCATCGCCGAGTTATGCGAAGATATTAGGCGGCCTTGATGTCCTTCAAGGCCTTCTCGAAAGCGGTCTTGATCGGCTTGGAGACGTCCTCGGCAGCCTTGGAAGCGACGGCCTGGAATTCCTTGGCCTGCTCGACGGCCAGTTCGGCACGCTTGCGCAGGAATGCGGTCTGCAGCTCGACGACTTCCGACAGCGACTTGGCGCTGACCAGGGCTTCGAGATGCGAGAAGCCGGCGTCGGCATTGGCGCGCAGCGCGGCGATGGTCTTGAGCGACAGGTCGCCGGAAACGGTCTTGGCGGTCTCGAAGGTCGACTCCAGAACCTTCTGGGTCTCCTCGGCGCCGGTCTTCAACTTGGCATAGGCTTCCTTCGACTGCTCGACGCCCTTCTCGGCGAAGGCGCGGATCTGGTCGGTGGCCTTGGAAGCGTCGAAGCTCGGGAATTCAACGTTCTCGATGGTCTCGGCGGTCTTGATCTTGGACATTTTCCATCCTTTTCGCGGGTAGCGGCTTTGACAGAAAGCCGTCTCGTTCATGTATGATGGCAATATAGAGGTTTTTTTGTGCATTGCAACATCTTTGTTGCAGTGCACCATCAGAATCTTCCCCGCCGTTAACCAAGCGCTCAGAGATTTCGCCCGCCGCACGCCTTGGCTTGTGGACCTTCGCACCGCCCGCTTTTATTAACAAAGCGTTAACTGAAATTGCCCGCCGGAGGGATTCGCCAAGCGCATGCCGCCCGAAAACTATTCCTTCCTCGACGTTGCCGTGCTCGATGCGGTCCGCCAGCGCTTCGCCGCCGGCGATGCGATCGCTATATTGTCGGCCGACCTCGAACAGGTGATCTGGGCCAACGGCCCCGGAGCGGCGGTGTTCGGCTATCCGGACATCGAGGGCATCATCGGCGCCTCGGCGCGGCTGCCGCTGATCGCCAGGCGCCAGATCATGGCGACCAGCGGGTTTCCGCAGATCGGCAGCGACCGGGCCATCACGCTGCGGCTGGCGACCGGGATGGTGAGCCGCGCCGTCGGCTTCCTGGCCAGCGCGGTGGCGATGCCAGACGGCGAGAAAGCGATCATGCTCACGGTGCCCGCGGCGCAGACCGGCTCGCGCAGTGCTGCAGAGATCGCCAGCCGCGCCATTGGCGGCTTCACCGAGGACGGCCATTTCATCGCCTTCGTCGACGCAGCGGGCAAGGTAGAGGCCGCCTCCGACGGTTTTGCGGCGCTGGGCATCCTGCCCGAGACGCTGGCGGCGCTGGTCGCAGACGTAGCCGATGACAGCGACCGCATCGTCAAGCGCCTGGTCCCGGGCGGCAGCAATTCCTATCCGGCCGGCCTCGCGCGGCTGACCGAAAC
>NZ_RZSG01000947.1:0-2068 GCF_003997725.1 Mesorhizobium sp. M4A.F.Ca.ET.050.02.1.1 | reverse complement strand
ATCGAAAAGCGCAGCGGCGTCAAGTCCTTGGCGCTCGATCTTTCGCATATCGACAAGATGGATACCGCCGGCGCCTGGCTGATCGACCGCCTGGTCAGCGCATTCGAGAAGAAGGGCGTCGAAGTTCAGATCCAGGGGCAGAGCGAGATCGCCGAGATCCTGCTCGGCGCCGTTGGCGACGCTGTCAGGCGCGAGCCCGAATCGGGTCCTGCCGGTCCGCCCAACATCATTATCCGCGGGCTGGAGGCGGTCGGCCGGCGCGTCTATGAGATGCGCGACGATTTCCTGGCCTCGATGAACATCCTGGGCGCCACCATCCGCGGCGCGCAGATGAAGCTTGGCCGCGGCCATGCCGTCAACCCGGCCGCCATCTTCAACCAGATCGACCGCATGGGCGTCGGCGCCATCCCGGTGGTGGTCCTGATGTCGGCCATCGTCGGCGCCATCGTTGCCCAGCAGGGCGCCTATCAGCTCAGCTATTTCGGCGCGGACATCTTCGTCGTCGACCTCGTCGGCGTGCTGATCCTGCGCGAACTCGGCGTGCTGATGACTGCGATCATGATCGCCGGCCGCTCCGGCAGCGCCATCACCGCCGAGATCGGCTCCATGAAGATGCGCGAGGAGGTCGACGCGCTCAAGGTCATCGGCCTGAACCCGATCGGCGTGCTGGTGTTTCCGCGCCTGGTCGCGCTGGTCATCGCGCTGCCGTGTCTCACGATCATCGCCAATTTTGCCGCCCTCGGCGGCGGCATCGTCGCCGCCTGGCTCTATTCCGACATTCCCCCGGCCGCCTTCATCGACCGGCTGCGCGTCGCCATCGATCTCAGCACCATCTTCGCAGGCCTGATCAAGGCGCCGTTCATGGCCATGATCATCGGCACCATTGCTTCCGTCGAAGGCATGAAAGTCGGCGGCAGCGCCGAATCGCTTGGCCAGCACGTAACCGCCTCCGTGGTGAAATCGATCTTCGTCGTCATCATCCTCGACGGTCTTTTTGCCATGTTCTACGCCGCGATAGAGTTCTGACATGGCGACGCGAAACGGCACCGAGGCCAAGGAAACCACCGAAAGCGAGATCGTGCTGTCCGTTCGCGACGTCACCGTCGCCCTGGATGACAAGGTGATCCTCGACAAACTGTCGCTCGACATCACCCGCGGCGAGATCCTTGGCTTCGTTGGCGCCTCGGGCGCCGGCAAATCGGTGCTGTTGCGCACCATCCTCGGCCTGCTGCACAAGCAGTCGGGCACGATCAAGCTGTTCGGCGTCGATGTCGAGAAGGCGAGCGACATTGAGCGCCTGCGCATCGATATGCGCCTTGGTGTGCTGTTCCAGCACGGCGCGCTGTTCTCGGCGCTGACAGTGCAGGAGAACGTGCAGGTGCCGATGCGCGAATACCTCGACCTGCCGAAGAAGCTGATGGACGAACTGGCGCTGCTGAAGATCGAGCTTGTCGGGCTGCCGCCTGACGCGGCGCAGAAATTCCCGTCCGAATTGTCCGGCGGCATGATCAAGCGGGCGGCACTGGCGCGCGCGCTGGCGCTCGATCCGGACATCGTCTTCCTCGACGAGCCGACATCCGGCCTCGATCCGATCAGCGCCGCCGAATTCGACGAGCTGGTGGTCAAGCTGCGCGATACGATGGATCTCACCGTCTACATGGTCACGCATGATCTCGACACGCTGTTCACCGCTTGCGACCGCGTGGCGGTGCTCGGCAAGAAGAAGGTACTGGTCGAAGGCACGATCGACGACATGCTGAAAAGCGAGGAGCCGTGGGTGAAATCCTATTTTCGCGGAAAACGTGCACGGCAACTTGATCTTGCGGCGCGCGCATAGCCATAAGTGGGGCAATGGAAACAAGAGCCAACTACGTCATTGTCGGCATCTTCACGCTGGCCGCGATCCTGGCGGCCTTCGCCTTCGTTTATTGGACGGCGGCGATCGGCGACAAGGGCGAGACGACGCTGCTTCGTGTGCGCATCCCAGGCTCGGCGTCCGGCCTCGGCCGCGGCAGTTTCGTGCTCTTCAACGGCGTCAAGGTGGGTGATGTCAGGCGCGTCTACATCG
>NZ_RZSG01000946.1:0-2068 GCF_003997725.1 Mesorhizobium sp. M4A.F.Ca.ET.050.02.1.1 | reverse complement strand
GATGCGGCTTCCTGCTGGCGGACGCCGCTTTGTCAGCCGCATGCGCGATGCACAACATCGGGCATGCGGCCTCTTTCGCACGGGTCGCGTCGCGATCGTCGACAGAACTGTTTCAATATAAACCAGAACGTCTCTAGTCTTCGCGCGTGCCCTTCATAGTAGTGGACGCTTTGTAAACCTTGTCCGAAGGTTGCGTCGAAAGGTTAGCTGAAAACGGTGTCGGCGGGCCGTCGTTAACCTAGAATGGGGATGCAACCGACGTCTCCCAAGAGGCTGCGCTCAAGAATGTTGGATTTTAGTTCGCTCCTGCTCGCGGCGGCGCTGTCGGGCTCGTGCCTCAGCATCACGCTGTTTGCGATCTGGTTCACCGCGCCGCGGGCGCACTTCGTGCTGACGGTGGCGTGCGGCATGCTCGTGCTTGTCGCGCATGTCGTGCTGTTCTGGCAGTACACAAAGGAGCCCGGCCCTTTGCTGTGCCAGGCTACCCTTGCGCTGCTCAACCTGGGTTTTTTGGTGATCTGCCTGTCGTCCATGCAGTATCTCAGCGTGCCCGGCTACAAGCGCGTGATTGTGCCGACCCTGCTAGCAATGACCGTTTGCGCCGCCGTCACCTATTTCGGTTTTGACGGTATCGGCTTCATCCTCACCTATGCGACTGTCACGGCGTTGCTCGTCGTGATCGGTGTGATGTTTTGGATCAAGGGCGGCGGTCATGATCGCCGGATCCTGCTGGTCGTCTCATTCCTCAGCGGCACCTGTGCGGTGTCCTTCGCACTGTGTGGCTTAGTGCTGGCGATCCGTGGACAGTGGGTGCTTGGCTTGGCACCCAACAATTGGGCCGAACGGCTGAATTCCGTCGTTGCGGTCGCCTGCATGACCGGTCTCGGCGCGCTGACGCTTTCGCTGCACCACTTGCAGGCGCAGATCGAATTGAAGGCCGAGACCCTGACCGATCCACTGACCGGGCTGATGAACCGGCGGGCGCTGAACTCGCTCTATGGCGAGCGCGCCTTCGGACCGTTCATGGCGGTGGTGATGTTCGACCTAGACCATTTCAAGAGGACGAACGACCTGTTCGGCCATCCGGTCGGCGACAAGGTTCTGTGCCGCTTCGCCGCGATCATCAGGAAGTACGGCAGGAGCGGCGTCGACGCCTTCCGCCTTGGCGGCGAGGAATTCGCGCTGGTCATGTCGCGCATGACCGAAGACAAGGCCTTCGATCTTGCCAGCAAGATCGGCGTCGCCTTCGGCGCCGAGGTGGTGCCAACCCCGCGCGGCCCGCTGCGCAGCACTGTCAGCGGCGGCATCGGCTTCGGCAAGGCCGAAGGCAGCAGCCTCGACGATGTGCTGGCCGAGGCGGACAAGGCACTCTACGCGGCCAAGCATGCCGGACGGAACTGCGTTCTTGTCCTGGACAAGGTGAGCAAGGCCGACGGGCCGGCCTTGCGTTCCGCTTGATCGCTCCCGAGCGCTACTCGGCAGCGCCCAGATATTCCGACAGCGGCGGGCAGGAGCAGACGAGGTTGCGGTCGCCGGCGACATTGTCGATGCGCGACACCGGCGGCCAATATTTGGCCGACGTGTCGGCATCGCCTGCGGGATAGGCCGCTTCCAGACGCGAATAGGGATGCGTCCAGCTGCCGGCCAGCGCTTCCGCCGCGGTGTGCGGCGCGTTGACAAGCGGGTTATCGTTGAGCGGCCACTCGCCCTTCGCCACCTTGGCCGCCTCGCCGGCGATGGCAATCATCGCCTCGCAGAAACGGTCGAGCTCGCGCTTGGGCTCGGACTCGGTCGGCTCGACCATCAGCGTGCCGGCGACCGGGAACGACATGGTCGGCGCATGGAAGCCATAGTCGATCAGCCGCTTGGCAATATCGTCGACGCTGATGCCGGCGCTCTCCTTGAGCACGCGCGTGTCGAGGATGCATTCATGCGCGATGCGATCGTGCCTGCCCTTGTAGAGGAGCGGGAAATGCGGCGCGAGCCGTGTCGCCACATAGTTGGCCGAGATGATGGCCGTCTCCGTGGCCTGCTTGAGGCCAGAGGCGCCCATCATGCGGATGTACAT
>NZ_RZSG01000945.1:0-2072 GCF_003997725.1 Mesorhizobium sp. M4A.F.Ca.ET.050.02.1.1 | reverse complement strand
GGACACCGCCATCACCGCGCTGACGTCGGCGATCAAGCTGGCGCGCGCCGGCCTGCGTGAACCCGAAAAGCCGATCGGCTCCTATCTGTTCTCGGGCCCGACCGGCGTCGGCAAGACGGAAGTCGCCAAGCAGCTCGCCGCCTCGCTCGGCGTCGAACTGATCCGCTTCGACATGTCGGAATACATGGAACGTCATACCGTATCGCGGCTGATCGGCGCGCCTCCCGGCTATGTCGGCTTCGACCAGCGCGGATTGCTCACCGACGGTGTCGACCAGCATCCGCACTGCGTGCTCTTGCTCGATGAGGTCGAGAAGGCGCATCCCGACCTGTTCAACATCCTGCTGCAGGTGATGGACCACGGCAAGCTGACCGACCACAACGGCAAGCAGATCGACTTCCGCAATGTCATCCTGATCATGACCACCAATGCGGGAGCGTCGGATGCGCAGCGGGCGGCGATCGGTTTCGGTTCGACCAAGCGCGAAGGCGACGATGTCGAGGCGATCAACCGGCTGTTTACGCCGGAGTTCCGCAACCGTCTCGATGCGATCATCCCGTTCGGCTCGCTGCCGGTGCCGGTCATCCACCAGGTTGTGCAGAAGTTCGTCATGCAGCTCGAGGCTCAGCTCTCCGAGCGTGGCGTCACCTTCGACCTGTCGCCGGATGCGGTCGCCTGGCTGGCCGACAAGGGCTATGACGAGCGCATGGGCGCGCGGCCGCTCGGCCGCGTCATCCAGGAGCACATCAAGAAGCCGCTGGCCGACGAGGTGCTGTTCGGCAAGCTCAAGAAGGGCGGCACGGTGCGCGTCACCGTCGAGAAGAAGGAAACCGGCGAGACCGGCCTGAAGCTCGAATCGCTGGCCGACGAGGCTCCGGTGAAGCCGAAGAAGGAAGAGCCGGAAGAAGCGCCGAAGCCCCGCAAGGCGGTTGCGAAGAAGCCGGTGGCCAGGAAGGCGGTGGCGCAGAAGCCGGAGCCGAAAGGCAAGGATGGCGGCAAGCGCAGCCTGGTGCCGCAGTTGCCGCGCAAGGGCTGAAGCCCTGACGATAAAAAAGCCCCGGAAACGGGGCTTTTTTCATGCAATCTGCTGCGGTCAAGAGTGAGCTCGGTCGCCGCCGAAGGTGCTGCCTTCCGCAGCCGCGGCAGCTGGCAGGGGCTGAAATTCAGATGCGAGCCGGCCGGGGACGGTGACAGCGTCATCGGCTTCGAGTTCCTGGTCAGCGATGAAAGAGAAATGGGACGATCTCGGCCTGCCCGTGGCGTGGACAAGGCGATCTGACGGGCATGAGCGGCACCGGCGCCCCGCCGGCACCGCCATGATTGCCGTTGTGTGGCGAAGCAAAAAATCCTATCAAGGCGCACGGCTGCGGGGGTTGCTGCCGTGACTTTGGCGCACTCAAGCGAACGGGATCGCGCTCCCCGCGCGGAATAAAATGACAAGGCAAGCTCGAAAGACCATCCGTCAGGCAGCGATTGCGATTCCGCTTCTCGCGCTCGGCTTCTATTTCATCCCGATCCTGACAACGATCTGGATCGTTTGCGGCCTGATCGACGTGCTGCGCAACAAGAACAAGGACCTGTCGCTGTTCCGCGGCTATTTTCTCGGCAACGGCCTCTTCACCTGGCTGCTGTCGCCCTTCAACCTGCTGGTCGACCTGCTTTGCTACAGGAACCCGGGTGTCTGGAAGCTGGAGCAGTTTCCCGCCGACTACCAGCGCGAGGTCAACGAGGTTCTCGACGTCTTTAAGGCGCGCAAGGACGAGATCATCGCCGATATCGACGCCAATTTCGGCACCGGCCGGCGCGGCATGTATGTCTATCAATGGTACGGCAAGCACAAGATCGACAACGTGCCGGAATTCAACAAGGATTTCAAATACATCAAGACCATCGCCGTGTCGGTCTTCAGGGGCAAGGAATCGACGTCCTGGCATTTCGGCCCGCTTCGGCTCAGCCTGCGCATTCTCTACAACCTGCTGCCGGTGAAGGCCGAGATTTTCGTCGAGTGCAACGACGCCAGGAACTACTGGCATGACAATCCGCTCTACATTTTCGACGACACGCTGCTGCAC
>NZ_RZSG01000944.1:0-2077 GCF_003997725.1 Mesorhizobium sp. M4A.F.Ca.ET.050.02.1.1 | reverse complement strand
GTTGGAACTCGGACCGCTGATCCACACCGCCTGGACGGCGGGCCTCGCCACGCCAGTGACCATCTTCGGTCCGCCTGGCACCGGCCACTACTGGCAGCGCTTCTGCCAGGCGATGGATTTCGACATCGAAATCCGCATCGTCGACGAAGGCCGGCCGGATATCAGGGATCTGGTCTCGGTCGAGGAGTTCGGCGAGGGACTGGTTGTGGAGGAGGGTGGGCTGAAGGTGACGGCGCTGCGCGTCGACCATCCGCCGGTGACCGACTGCTTTGCGCTGCGTATCGAGCATGGCGGCAGGAGCATCGTGTTCTCCGCCGACACGGCCTTCTTCCCGCCGCTGGCCGACTTCGCCAAAGGCGCCGATATCCTCGTCCATGAAGCCATGCTGGAGGAAGGGATCGAGCGGCTGGTGGCGAAGACCGGCAACGGCGCGCGGCTGCGCGAACATCTGCTCGCCAGCCATAGTTTCGCCGAGGAGGCCGGCCGCATCGCCAGCGATGCCGGTGTCAACAGATTGGTGTTGAACCACCTCATTCCGGCCGACCATGCCGCGATCGGCGAGGCCGACTGGATCGCCGCCGTCAGGAAAACTTGGGCCGGCGACTTGACGATCGCCCGCGACGGCCTTGTTGTGGGGTTAGAGCATGATCCCGAAAAGTGGGACCCGGTTTTCGGAAAAGATCATGCGACAGACAAAGACCAAAGCGGCGAACAAGCCGCGCAAGGAGA
The DNA here is from genome assembly GCF_003997725.1 of Mesorhizobium sp. M4A.F.Ca.ET.050.02.1.1. NCBI lineage: Bacteria > Pseudomonadati > Pseudomonadota > Alphaproteobacteria > Hyphomicrobiales > Phyllobacteriaceae > Mesorhizobium > Mesorhizobium sp. M4A.F.Ca.ET.050.02.1.1. The sequence continues at coordinate 1,348 of NZ_RZSG01000944.1, read as the reverse complement.
GGAAACCGCATGAAGCTTGCCACATTGAAGAACGGGACCCGCGACGGAAAGCTGGTCGTCGTCTCGCGCGATTTGACGCGGTTCACCGACGCCTCCTTCCTGGTGCCGACGCTGCAAGCCGCGCTCGACGACTGGCGGCGGATTTCGCCGCACCTCGCGGCAATGGCGGAATCGCTGGAGAACAATGCGGTGCCTTCGGCGCGCTTCCACGAGCATGACGCGCATTCGCCGCTGCCGCGCGCCTATCAGTGGGCCGACGGCTCGGCCTATGTGAACCATGTCGAACTGGTGCGCAAAGCGCGCGGCGCCGAAATGCCGGCAAGTTTTTGGACCGATCCGCTGATCTACCAGGGCGGCTCGGACAGCTTCATTCCGCCGCGCGATCCGATCCGCATGGCCGACGAGGCCTTCGGCATCGACATGGAGGCGGAAGTCGCCGTCATCGTCGACGACGTGCCGATGGGCGCCGGCCCCGACCAGGCGCGGGACGCGATCCGGCTGGTCATGCTGGTCAACGACGTGACACTGCGCGCCATCACCGGCCCCGAGCTTGCCAAGGGTTTTGGCTTCTTCCAGTCGAAACCGTCCTCTGCCTTCTCGCCCGTCGCGGTGACGCCGGATGAGTTGGGCGACGCCTGGGACGGCGGCAAGGTCAGCCTGCCGCTGCTGGCCGATCTCAACGGCAAGCCGTTCGGCCGTGCGGACGCAGGGGTCGACATGATCTTCGATTTCCCGGCGCTGATCGCGCATGCCGCGAGGACGCGGCCGCTCGCCGCCGGCGCCATCATCGGTTCGGGCACCGTCTCCAACAAGCTGGACGGCGGGCCGGGCAAGCCTGTCTCGGCCGGCGGCGCCGGCTATTCCTGCATCGCCGAACTGCGCATGATCGAAACCATCGAGAGGGGCGAGCCCAAGACGCCATTCCTGCATTTCGGCGACACGGTGCGCATCGAGATGAAGGACAAGGCCGGCCATTCGATCTTCGGCGCCATCGAGCAGAAGGTCGAGAAATACGCGGGGTGAGGGGATGCCAGGCGAAGCCGTCTATTTGCTGTTTGGCGTGTGGGCGCTGGCCATTCTGGTGGTCTTCATCCAGGCGATCCGCCTGAGCTACCGCATCGAGGCGCGCTCGCCTGATCTCACCAACCGCAGCGGCTTGCCGCGCAACGCGATGATGTTCCACACCATCACCAATCTCAGCGTCGCGCGGGACGAGGAAACACAAGGCCTGCGGCGAAAAATGATCCGGCTGCTGCTGATCGTTGTCGGCGGCTTCCTGGTTCTGGCGGTCGGCATCGGCCTTGTCGACAGGACGCCATGACGCTGCTTGATCACCTGCGCCGCATGG
>NZ_RZSG01000943.1:0-2084 GCF_003997725.1 Mesorhizobium sp. M4A.F.Ca.ET.050.02.1.1 | reverse complement strand
CTCGGCCTGCTGGATGACCTTGGCGTCCTTCTTCGGCGGCGTGTAGGAGGCGAGCGTCTCGGTCGGCTTCGCGGCCGGCTGAGTGGTGGCGGTCGTCACCGGGTCGACCTTGACCGGCTTGGCGGCGGCGACAGTCGCGGTGCCGCCGGCTGGAACCTTCAGCGTCTGGCCGATCTTGAGCAGGCCGTCCTGCATGCCGTTCGCCTGCTTCAGCGCCACGACGCCGACACCGGTCTTCCTGGCGATGGACGACAGGGTGTCGCCCTGCTGGACCGTGTAGGTGCCGCCGGCGCCGGCCGGCTTAGCCGAAGCGACCTGCGTCGCAGGCTTGGCGTCCTTCGATCCGCTAGCGGCGGCGTTAGCGTCGACCGGCGCGGCCGACTTGCCGTCCTTGAGCTTCGGCTGCTGCGGCAGCACGGCGATCTTCTCGGGCGCGCTTGCGGGCTTCGGCGCATTGGCGGGCTTGGTGTCGGCGAGTTTCTGTGCCGGCTCCTTGCTCGAATAGGCATAGGCGGGAATGACCAGCTTTTGGCCCGTCTTCAGGCCCTTGGTCGCGCTCAGCCCGTTGACCTTCATGATCACGTCGGCCGGCACCTTGTAGTGCTGCGCCAGGCCGGAGATGGTCTCGCCGTCCCGGACCACGATCTCGGTGGCGCGCGGCGTGCCGGCGGCCGCCATCTTCGGCGCGTCGGGCTGCGCCTCCTTGAACGGCTTCGTCGCCGGGGCGGCGGTGCCGGTCGTCGTCCTGTCGACATGCGTGGCGGGCGGCGCCAGGACCGGCTCCGAAGCGGTGCGCACCGGCTTCGCCGCGGACGCCTGGGCTGGCTGTGACACCGGCGGCGGCAACTGCTGCACCGAAACCGGCTCGAGGCTGGAGCGGCTCACCGACTGGGTATGACTGCCGTCGACAGGCGCCGGCGCCACCGCATCGCCCGGATAGGGCTGGGCGACGTCCTGCTTGTCGATGATGGCGCGCTGATTGTTGGTCGACGAGGTGAAGACGTCGTCGACACCATTGAAGCGGGCGACCTGGGAGCTGCACCCCGCGGCGGCGCCTGCGATCATGAGGACGGCGCAGCCACGCGCCAGATTGCGTCCGTTTGCCTTCAAAACACTGAATTGCATCGCACTAACCCGCACAGACCCGGTACAAACTGGTCATGATTAAAGCGCGTTAATGTTACTGGCCGGTTAACCCCTTAGAATCCGGCGAAAATTTTCTTAAAATATTCGAGGAGGGTTAGATAACCGAGGCGACGCTGCGCAGGATCGGCTGCAGCCTGACGATACCGATGTCCTCGCGCTCGAAGCGGCTGCCGACTTTGGTGAGCTTTGCCAGCACCTGCTCGCCCTCCTCCGGGCCGATCGGCGCGATGACCACACCGCCGCTCGACAACTGGTCGAGCAGGAAACGCGGCAGGCTGTCGAAGGCCGCCCAGGCGACGATGCGGTCGAACGGCCCTTCATTCGGCAATCCGTTGGAGCCATCCGCCTGGCGGACGATGACGTTGCCGATGCCGAGCGCCTCGAAGCGCTGTTTGGCCTGCTCGGTCAGCGTCTTGTAACGGTCGATGGTGACGATGCGCGACGCCAGCCGCGACATCACCGCCGCCGTGTAGCCAGTCCCGGTGCCAATCTCCAGCACGCGGTTGCCGGGCTCGATGCCAAGCGCCGCGAGTACCGCGGCCTGCAGGTCGGCGCCCTCGATCGCCTCGCCGCATTCGATCGGCAGCATGCCGTCCGACCAGGCGAGCGAATGGAACTGGCCGGACAGGAAGCCACGGCGCGGCGTCGCCTCGAAGGCGGCAATCAGCGGCTTCGGCGCCGACCCCCGGCCGCGCAGGCGCAGCAGGAAGGCGGCAAAACCTTCGCGGTCGTCGACTGAAATCGGCTGGTTCATGCGAGCGCCTTGGTCAGTTGGTCGCGAATTTCATGAGCGGTAAGGTCGAGCTGCAACGGCGTCACCGACACCAGCCGGTTGCGCATGGCATGGAGATCGGTGCCCTTCTTGCCTTCGACCGGCTCGCGACCGAAGCGCAGCCAGTAGTAAGGCAGGCCGCGCCCGTCGCGGCGCTCGTCCACCC
>NZ_RZSG01000942.1:0-2089 GCF_003997725.1 Mesorhizobium sp. M4A.F.Ca.ET.050.02.1.1 | reverse complement strand
TGGTTCTCGGCCACAGTGCCCCCCGCGATGCGACCGATGGCGACCAGGGTGTCGGGGCGCACAAGGATGGCGGTTTCCTGATGCCGTTGCTCCAGTGTGATCGCACCGTTGCTGCGCAAGCCATTTCCATTCTCGGGTCAAATTCCCCTGGGAATGCCGATCCGATCGCAGGTGGTTATTGGTAGAAGGCAGCGGTTTTCACGGTGCCGTTTTGCGGGCGCGCTGCGCGCCCGGGCCCGTGGTACCGAAACGCGGCTCGAAAGCGATTAGACGCCAACCTGGTTTTTGCTGAGGTCATCCTTGAGTTCACGGCGATCGGCTACGCAGCGGGTGGCAATGCGAAGCTCCTTTGTGATCCGGCAATTCGGATCGCCACGGGGCACGCCACGTGCTTCGATGCTCAGGGGCTGTCCCGGTCGGTGCAAGACCCATCGCTCAGCGGCGCTCAAGCCATCGGCTTTCGGAAAGACCGGCGACGCTTCGTCTCAACGACTATTCCGGTCGGGCGGTCGGCCGTCTTCTTCGCCTTGAGCACGGCCGTTCGCTTCGGTTTCGATTTGGGCGGGGCATCAGGCGCTGCCATTGGCTCAGGCGTTTTCTTGGAACCTTGCTTGTTCTTGCGGACGCACAGCAAGGCCTTGGCGGTCGCCGCATCCGCATCCGAGACGACGCCGGCAGGCTCGCCATCAAGATCGACCCGCACAGCGCCGGCATCCAGCCTCGCCAAGTATCTGGGCATCGTGGCATAGGCGCGCAGGGCTCTCCTCAATTCATCCTCTGACAGTCTGCCGTCCAGCACGCGAATGTCATGATGGATGCCGATCTTAAGCGGCCTGGGCGCTTTCGTATTGAATGCCGCAGGCCACTTTGCCGACAGATGGCGGAAAAGCTGCGCGGGCGATTTCCCTCGGCTGGGGGTCGTCATGATCAAGCCTCGCCCGATTTGTTTTCGTTCCCAATTCGGATCCCTTGGTAGCGCCCATATATGCAATGATTATGGATGCCTGAAAAAATGGGATTCGTCCGGCCGGGCAAAGCAGCGCACCCCGGTTTCTAGATGAGTACCGTTGCCCTCCCTTTAGCCGTTCCGTTGCCGGCCGGCGGTAGGAGGCATGCTCTTCGGCAACTTTACTACGTCACGGTTGCTGTTCAGGGTGGGCAGCTTGCCCCGCTCGGTAGCTGCTCTTTGAGGCGCGCGCGGGCGAGCTCAAGGAGCGCCTGGGCTATCTCGTCCTCGGTCCAGCCGGATTCCGCTGCGCGCTCAACCAATTGCTGGAGGGCCGGTTCCAAGGTGAGCTGGCACTGAAGGGAACGGTCCGGGTGGTCGACCGGGCAGCTTGGTTGCGCGACCGCAATGCTTGATCGCTTCATTGCAGGCCATGGGCTTTCGCCCCGCTCCCTTTGCCACACGAGGCGCGCTAGCTCACGTGTCGTAGTTGGTGTGCGCCCCGGCAACCGCTTCATCTTATCTACCAGTCGCTCCAGCGATCCCGCGCGCTCCAGCTCCGTGAAGAAATGATGCGGCGTGACGCTACCGAGCCGGTGCAGCTCGGCCAGCTTCCACACATACGGATAGTCGACCATGAAATCGGATCGAGGCGAGGCCTTGGACAGTTCAGCCTCGGTCACGATGCCGCCGCCCACGTGCCGATCGGCCCTCTCGATGATTTGCCGCACCCTCGTTATCGACAAGCCATGTTCCTGCGCCAGGTCGGCGAAGCGCTTGCCTTTCAGAAAGCCTTCGACCAGGGCGACGTTCCTATCGACGGTCGGGCTAAATCCCCAACAGGCACGCAGTTTTTCCAGCATCATTGCGTTCGTTCATCCGGTTTGTTCACGCCCCCCGCAAACCCTAGCCGGCCAAATCGGCGCTTGGAAGCCCCATCAGGCTCACCTCATGGCTCGCTGCGAAAGATGCGGGCGATCACCATGATCGTTGTCGACCGCCGACCTCGCGAATGTCGGCTTCGACCCTAGCGTCATGAGGCGCGGGGGGCTGGCGTTTCCGCAAGTCACGTTGCGAGCCGGTTCGGCGGCATTGATCCGTCGGATGGCGTCTGCAGTCCGCGAGGAACGCATGGCAAGGACC
>NZ_RZSG01000941.1:0-2092 GCF_003997725.1 Mesorhizobium sp. M4A.F.Ca.ET.050.02.1.1 | reverse complement strand
GGGCGATGTCGGACCTGACCCGCGACGCATAACTCGCCATGCCTTCCCCCTGCCCTCGATCTTTTTCCAGCCCACACGGTCAAACCGTTGACACCACGGCATTTTCGGATTCGGGCTTCTTTATGTCGAAGCCGTGAATGGCCGTTAGTGTTGCATTGCACAATTTGCATTGCTGCCATGCGCCAATGGCACTTTTAAATCGATATGACCCCACCTATTTTCTGTTCGTACACAAACGGAATGACCCGAACGAAAGACGAAACGAGCACTACCATGAACCTGATCCGCAACTACCGCAACTGGCGCCGCTACCGGGACACCGTCTCCGAGCTGAGCCGCCTGTCGAACCGTGAACTGACCGACCTCGGCATCAGCCGCAGCGACATCCACTACGTCGCTCGCAAGGCGGTCTAATCCGCTTCGGGCCGCGAATGGTCCGAACCAGTTTTGAAGAAGAGAACGACAATGAACCTGATCCGCAACTATCGTAACTGGCGCGTTTATCGCGAGACGGTTACCGAGCTGGGTCGTCTGTCGAATCGCCAGCTCCATGATCTCGGCATCGTCCGTGACGAGATCAAGATGGTCGCCCGCAAGGCGGTCTAAGTACAAGAATTTCGCCAGGGTCGACCTCCTCCCCGACCCTGACGGATACGGCCAACCCTTACCTCCTCCCAAGGGTTGACCACTGAAACGGCGCCCGCCGGACCTCCTCCCCCGGCGGGCGTTGTTCCCGAAGCGAACATTGTTCGTCTTTCGAAGCGAATGCAGTTCGTCTTCCAAAGGTTTCGCCCCTTTTCAAACGGCGAAAGGAATTTCGTCAGAGCCGACCTCCTCCCCGGCGATGACGAATACGGTCGATCTTCACCTCCTCCCGAGGATCGACCCCCAAAACGACACCCGCCGGACCTCCTCCCCCGGCGGGTGTTGTGTTTCTGAGGCCGGCTTTGCCGCCCTTCGGCCCTTTCCTGTCCTTCGCGCCAATTGCAATCGCGGCGACAAGCGATTATTCCGGCGCCCATGAGCAAAAATCCCGTTCACGTCATCGGCGGCGGCCTCGCCGGCTCCGAAGCCGCCTGGCAGATCGCTGAGGCCGGCGTTCCGGTCGTGCTGCATGAGATGCGGCCCGTCCGCGGCACCGATGCGCACAAGACCGATGGTCTGGCCGAGCTCGTCTGCTCCAACTCCTTCCGTTCCGACGATGCCGAAACCAACGCGGTCGGCCTGTTGCATGCCGAAATGCGGCTTGCCGGTTCGCTGATCATGAGCGCGGGCGACGCGAACCAGGTGCCGGCCGGCGGCGCGCTGGCCGTCGACCGCGACGGCTTTTCCGAGGCGGTGACCCGAAAGATCGAAGCGCATCCGCTGATCACCATCCAGCGCGAGGAAGTGCCCGGCCTGCCGCCGGCGGACTGGGACCAGGCGATCATCGCCACCGGCCCGCTGACCGCACCTTCGCTGGCCCAATCGATCGCGCAGGCCACTGGCGCCGATGCGCTCGCCTTCTTCGATGCGATCGCGCCGATCGTGCATTTCGACACGATCGACATGGACACCTGCTGGTTCCAGTCGCGCTACGACAAGGTCGGCCCCGGCGGCACCGGCAAGGACTACATCAACTGCCCGATGGACAAGGACCAGTATCTCGCCTTCGTCCAGGCGCTGGTCGACGGCCAGAAGACCGAGTTCAAAGAATGGGAAGGCACGCCCTATTTCGACGGTTGCCTGCCGATCGAGGTGATGGCTGAACGCGGCGTCGAGACGCTGCGCCACGGACCGATGAAGCCGATGGGGCTGACCAACGTCCACAATCCATCGGTGAAGGCGTACGCCGTCGTCCAGCTGCGCCAGGACAATGCACTGGGCACGCTCTACAATATGGTCGGCTTCCAGACCAAGCTGAAGCATGCCGAGCAGGTGCGCGTGTTCCGCACCATTCCCGGCCTGGAAAACGCCGATTTCGCCCGCCTCGGCGGCCTGCACCGCAACACCTACATCAACTCGCCGACCCTGCTTGACGCTTCGCTGCAGCTTAAATCGCGGCCAGGCCTGCGCTTTGCCGGCCAGATCACCGGCTGCGAAGGCTATGTCG
>NZ_RZSG01000940.1:0-2093 GCF_003997725.1 Mesorhizobium sp. M4A.F.Ca.ET.050.02.1.1 | reverse complement strand
CTTGCACACCGTCTCGATACGCGCTGCGGTGTTCACTGCGTCGCCCACCGCCGAATAGTTGAATCGCGACTCAGCACCCATGTTTCCGACGCAGGCGACGCCGGTATGGATTCCGATGCCGATGCGAACCGTCTGCTCGGCGCCGAATCCGAATGCGTCGCTTTCGTTGAGGCGAGCAATCGTCTCGCGCATGGCCAATGCCGCGCGAACGGCTTTGGCGGGATGATCGGCGACATCGATCGGGGCATTCCAAAAGGCCATGATCGAATCGCCGATGAACTTGTCGAGTGTGCCTTCGTTGGCGGTGACATGACGGCTGAGCGCGTCGAGAAGCGTGTTCAGAAACCGCACGACGGCGGTGGGCGGCAGTCTTTCGCTGATCTCGGTGAAGTTGCGTACATCGACAAACATCACGGTCAGCTCGCGGTCGTCGCCGCCAAGACGAAGCGCGTCGCGGGTGTGCTCGATACGGTAGAGCAGCGATGGCGACAGATATTGACCGAAGGCCCGCCGGATCGCGCGCCGCTCCCGGTCAGTCACCAGGAAGCGGAAAGAGGTGGTCGCGAAATGCGTGATCGAGCCCATGACGATTGGCGCAAACGGGTCGAACAGCAGTCCCGCAAGCGAAAAGGCAAGCCATGATGCGACGAGCGCCATACCGGTGATCGCCAGGCCGCAGGCGAGAGCAATCGCGGGGCTTACGAAAATCGTGAGAAGCACCAGAAGGCTGCCCAGCATCGCGATCGACGCGATTTCCAGCCCGTTTGCCCAGTCGGGCCGCGACAGATAGTGGCCGGACAGTACCTGTTCAACCATCTGCGCGTGGAGCGAGACGCCCGGCACGTTCTCACCGAGCGCCGTGACACGAATATCCTGCAGCCCGGCGGAGGAGGTGCCGACAAACACGATGTTGCCCTCGATCGCGGCCCTTGTTTGGGGCGAGACGCCATTGGGTGCAAGCACGTCCTTCGCCGAAACATACCGTTCCGCCCTGTCGGGACTGACATAGAGCCAGAGTTCGCCTGCCGAGGTCACCGGGATAACGAAGTCGCCGATCTTGACGGAGGTCATTATGCCCTGCCCTTCCGGCGCGCCGGCAATCAGATAGGTGGAGGCGCCCTGCGCTACCCTCATGGCTTCGAGAGCAAGACCCGGATAAAGCTGCTCGCCATCAGTCAGAAAGAGTGGAGCTGTCCTCACGACAGCGGTCGATTTGCCTGGATTGAGGCTGATATGTCCGATGCCGGCGGCATTGGCCTCAAGCTGCGGCCGCAGCGGTGTGGCTGCCCTGATATGGGGAGGAGCATCGACCGGGCTCTCGCCCGTAAAGGCAATGCCAGCCTTCACCTGCGGATGATAGTTCCCTTCGTTGGAGATGCCGTAACCCAGGACAACCGGCTTGCCGGCGATCGACCGGGCGAAGATCTCGTCGTTGTCGGGCAGGCGATCGAGCAGGGCAGGATCGATGCCTGGCACGTCGCGGACAACACTGCGAGGCGACAGACGATCGGGTTCGGCGAAAAGGATGTCGAACGCGATGACTGCCGCGCCAAGCTCCGTCAGTTTGTCGACCAGAGCCGCCATGCGATCCCTGGGCCACGGCCACTGCCCGAACTGCCGCAATGAAGCCTCGTCTATGTCGACCACGCGGACGGGCATCGCCTCGAAGCTGCGAGGTGCCAGCCGCTGATATTGGTCGAACGTCGCTTCGCGGGCGAGTCTCAACGGCTGCGGGTCGCTCGCCCGGACAATGGTAAGCGCCGCTACCAGCGACAAGCCCAGGATGACACCGGCCAACTGAGCGCGTGTCATGACTTCTGCACCAGTTGCCGTGCCGCGAATCCGTCCTGCATGGTCCCGCCCCGGGAAGTAGCTTCTCGAACCCCAAGCCTAGGCTGCATTGTTCCCGGCGAATACGCAATCGCCAACCTAGCAGGCAACGCCGAAAGGCCTAGCGCCGGCTCCTGAGATTGAACAGGTTAAGTGAGCATGCGCACGCGCAAGGCTTCGAGTTGACTGGTGTTCTTTGCACTAGGAAACGGCTCGAAAAGCCACCCTCTGCGACAGCCCCCCGCCCGCCCTGTTCTCTAGAG
>NZ_RZSG01000093.1:0-12456 GCF_003997725.1 Mesorhizobium sp. M4A.F.Ca.ET.050.02.1.1 | reverse complement strand
TACAAAACGAAGCCGCTCGTCCATGATGCCAGTCTCTCGCCAAACCATCGCCGGGTCCTCCGGCGAGGGAGAAAACTGTCACCTATGCAATCGGTCCATTCTGTTACCTATCTATCCGGTTCGGACACAGCGTCCCTCTCCCCGTCACCATACGGGGAGAGGGTGCCGGAAGGCAGGTGAGGGGCGCCAGCGTTCGGAAAGTGTGATGCTTGCCAGTCGTCGAGCTTTGCGCATCATCGCGAATAATGCCTACCGGAAAAACCCGGCACGGAGGCGACATGCACGACGACCGCCCGAAATCCATCCTGCGCGAATTCCTCGACGGCGAGGCGACCGGCGGCATCATCCTGATGGTGGCGGCGGCACTTGCGTTGATCGTCGCCAACTCGCCGCTCGCCCAGATCTACTTCGCCGCCCTCCACGCCTATCTCGGGCCGCTCAGCGTCGCGCACTGGATCAATGACGGGCTGATGGCGGTGTTCTTCCTGCTGGTCGGCCTGGAGATCAAGCGCGAGATACTGGACGGCCAGCTTTCGACCTGGCCGCGCCGCGTGCTGCCCGGCATTGCCGCCGCCGGCGGCATGGTGGTGCCGGCGCTGGTTTATGTCGCCATCAACAGGGATAATTCCGCCGCGATGTCCGGCTGGGCGATCCCGACCGCCACCGACATCGCCTTCGCGCTCGGCGTGCTGTCGCTGCTCGGCAATCGCGTGCCGGCCTCGCTGAAGGTATTCCTCACCGCGCTCGCCATCATCGACGATCTCGGCGCCGTCATCATCATCGCGCTGTTCTACACCAGCGGCCTGTCGCTCGCCTATCTCGGCGCCGCCTTCGCGGTCATCGCCGTGCTTGTCGTGCTCAACCGCATGCGGGTTATGAACCTGATCCCCTATCTCCTGCTCGGCGCCGTGCTTTGGGTGTTGGTGCTGAAATCGGGCGTGCACGCGACGCTTGCCGGCGTGGCGCTGGCGCTCACCATCCCGCTCGAGCGCGCCGCCGGCATCAGCCACGACCTCGAGCAGTCGCCGCTGCACCGGCTGGAGCACGGCCTGCACAAGCTCGTGCCCTTCCTCGTCATCCCGATCTTCGGCTTCGCCAATGCCGGCGTATCGCTTGCCGGCCTGAGCATGGCCGCCTTGGTCGAGCCGCTGACGCTGGGCGTCGCCGCCGGCCTGGTTCTCGGCAAGCTGGTCGGCGTGTTTGGCTCATCGGCGCTCGCCATCCGGCTCGGCCTTGCCGACCTGCCGGTCAATGCCGGTTGGCTGCACATGATCGGTATTTCGCTGCTCTGCGGCATCGGCTTCACCATGAGCCTGTTCATCGGCCTGCTCGCCTTTGCCAGCGATGTGGCGCTGCAGGACGCGGTCAAGGTCGGCATCCTCGCCGGTTCGCTGGTCGCCGCGCTGCTCGGCGCGGCAGTGCTGCTGGCCGCGCCGTCGGCTGCGGGTGAGGCGGACGAAGACTAGCTTGGCGGCAGGCCGAAGCCCGCGAACAGTTGAGGTCCGAGCGGCGGCACATAGATCGTCAGGCAAGCGATTGCGCCGCCCGCAGGCTCGATGACATGCAGCGAGTGCGGCCGCCAGACAACATCCTGATGGCTCAACGCATAGACACCGACAGCGGGCTGGCCGTTGGCTCTGGTGGCCACCGTGCGATAGCCGGCAAAATTGCCCCAGACGGTCTCGAGGAAAGCGCCGATCGCCTTGCGCCCCCGGTACCATTCCCGCCATGGCGGCATGTGATAAGTGGCATCCTCCCGCAACAGGTCGACGAGGCCGTCGAGATTGTCGGCCTGCCAGGCCCGCATATAGCGTTCGAGCAGCAGGCCCTCTTCCGGGCTGGGCCGTGACCGCTGCAAGGGGCGGCCTTCAGGATATCGCTGGCCAAGCGTCGCGCGAGCCCGCTGCAGGGCGCTGTTGATCGAGGCGGTCGATCCGCCCAGCAACTGCGCGGTCTCGGCGGCCGACCACCCCAGCACGTCGCAAAGCAGAAGCGCCGCCCGCTGCCTCGGCGGCAGGAGCTGGATCGCCGCTACGAAGGCGAGTTGCACGGCCTCGCGGGTCTCGTAACGCGCTTCCGGCCCGGGCTCGGCGTCGGCAAAGGCCGGGAGCTCGGTGTCCGGATAGGGCTCCAGCCAGGCGATCTCGGCGACGGGTCCTCCGGTCGCGGGTCCATCGGAGGGCGGTCGTGCGGGCTGCATTAGAATGCGGCGCGCCGCCGCTCTCGCCTTGATGGCGTTGAGACAGCTGTTGGTGGCGATGCTGTAGAGCCAGCCGCGAGGAGAGCCGCGCCCGTCGAATTGCGACCTTGCGCGCCAGGCCTTGAGGAAAGTGTCCTGGACAAGGTCCTCGGCCTCGTTGAGCGAGCCCATCATCCGGTAGCAGTGCAGCTTGAGCTCGCGGCGATGCGTCACGGTCAAGCGCTCGAAGGCCAGCCGATCGAGGATCGGCTGGCCTGGCCGGCCCAATTGCTCAGAAGCGCCGGGAGCGTCTGTCATGCGGAGCCTGCGGGGCTGAGTTCGGCCGGCATCCTGCGCGCCTCATGCCGCCGCCGCAAGTCCGGCGCCACTCACCACGAAGGAACTGCCTTGCTGCTTCGCGGTGGCGAGCTGGACCACCGCGCGCCCGACATCGGCCGGGGTCTGCATGTCCGTCATGCTGGCCAGGAAGTCCGCCGGGCGGATGCCCATATAGGCCGAAATGCTGTCGATGCCGCGATCACCGACCCCGGTGCCGGGCATGATGCGCATCGGCGAAAGCGCCATGAAGCGCAGGCCGAGGCCGAGCCGGTCCGACTCTTTTTGGCAGTGGCCGGCCAGGAACACCTGCATGCGTTTGGCGCCGCCATAGCTGCCGGAATTCGGCGGCCCGCCGCTGAAGGCCGCCCCGCTGGAGATCAACACCACCCGGCTCCCTGGCTTGAGCCGACCCTGAAGCGCGGCCCTGCAGAACAGGAACGACGCCTTGACGTCCATCTCCCAGTTTGCCGAGAACACTTCCCAGCTCTGCTCCTGCACCGGCGCGGATGCGGCAAGCGCGCCCGCCGAGACCACCAGCACATCCGCCGCAAGCGCGTCGAAAACGGCTTCGGGCGCGCTCTCTTCCGTCGCGTCGACCGCCAGGGTCTTTACGTCCGGCTTCTCCCAGGCAAGCTGTTTTAGCGCGGCGGTACCGCGGGCGACGGCCAGCACCGTTGCCCCTTCGCCAAGCGCTGCTTCCACGATCGAGCGGCCGACACCCCGGCTGCCTCCGATGACGACGACATTCTGACCTTCCAACGATCCCATGGACCACCTCTCATTCCGGGCCGCCGGACCATCCGGTCGCGCCTGTTGATGAGGACAGCCGGGGTCAGCGGAAATCATCGGTGCGGGATCGAAAAAGTTCTCACGGGTGATCGACAAGGCTCGCGCCAAGGTCGCTGCCTGTTACCTTCTCTTCGTTTATGGCACGGCAATCGCATATGGCAGCGCCAGCCCCCGCTCCGGCCGCTGCCCGGCCACCTCTCCCCCATTCCATGGGGGCGAGGAAACGCTAACCGCCCAGGTCGCGGCCTCGGAAAGCTTGGGTTCCTCGCCCCCACTATATGTGGGGAGAGGTGGCTCGGCGAAGCCGAGACGGAGAGGGGGAGCGCAATATTCGATAGCCCTGCGTTTTCAGGGAGAAGGTGGCGACAGCCGGACGAGGAGCGGCGGAAGGCCTGCAGGATGAAGCTTCAGCCAACTCGGTCAGCCGGCCGGTTACTCGCTCTCGCCATCCAGCGCCGGCACCGAAACACCGGCAAGCTCCGCCGCCAAAAGCCGCGCCGCGCCCGCCCTGGCGATGCGCAGCATCAGCGCCTTGCGCGTCGCCGCCGCCATGCGGTGCTCCGGCGCGTCGCGCAGGATCTCCGCGCCATAGCCGTCGGAGAGGATGAAGCCGCATTCCTCCGGAAAGATGTCCGAGGGCACGCCGGGATGGGTGGCGAAGAAGAAGCGGTCGGAATGCAGCCGGTAATCGGGCCATTTGCGGTCGACGCGGAAATCCTCGATCGAGGACTTGATCTCGATGATCCAGATGTCGCCCTGCCGGGTCAGCGCGACGAGATCGGCGCGCCGGCCGGTGGCGAGCGACAGTTCCGGCAGCACATGCGCGCCCATTTCGGCGAGCAGTCGCTGCACCCCGCGTCGCACCAGCATGGCGCGCTCCGACTGACGGCCGTCGATCAAGGGGTTGATGGGAATCGGTGAGATGATGGGCATGGCTGGAACAATGACAGATTTTGTTCACGGTTTGAACCCGTCTGATTGTGGCGATTGTATATTTGACAAACCCGTTGGCGGGGCGGGAACTCGCTGGTATGAAAATGCGCATGGGTTATTGGGGGCAAGTTCGAGAGCGGGCTTGGCGCGAAGCCATCAAGGCTGCATGGGGCGACCCTTTCGCTGCCGTGAAGACAGTTGCCATTCCAGTTTTTGGTGCGGTCATTGCCTGGTTCTGGACCGGCAATTTCGACGGCAGTGCGCCAGTTCGTATCCTCGCCTCAATCGGAGGTGGTGCGGTTCTTTCGCTGGTGTTTTTCGGCATCAAGATGCTGACCATTCCAGCCAAGATGCACGCGGAAAGTCTCGAACGAATTGCCTCTCTAGAGGCGACCAAGGTCTCCACACCTGAAGCCATAGACCGAAGCTCGGTCCAAAACCTTCTGGCTCGAATGAGAGAGAAGTGTTTGGCCTATCGTTCGAAGAAAGGCGGCCCTGGCCTCGAAAAGCAGTACGAATGGGCTGACCAGCTAGTAGCGGATATCGGTGCGCTATATGGCCCGGAAGTGGTTCTAAACCTCAAGCGCGTTCTTCCGAATTTGACATCCCGCACCCTCGATAGCCTAGAGATGGACGGGCATATGAGGGCTATGGTTGGCAATCTCGACAAGCTGAAAGGTGACGTTAAGGACGGCATCTTTTCCAATGAGACGCCGGATTTGAACACCTATGTAAGGCGACGGCTTGCTGAATTGCGGGCCGAACAGGCAAGCCACGCACCCTAGCGCTTTGCCTTGCAAGCGACCCATCTGGACATTAGCGATCGTTAATGGTTGTGTCCGCTTGCATTCGCCGCTGGTGATTGCAACAGGTGGCAACCTGGCCCGCGTCTTTCCGTCCAGGGAAAGACGCGGGTTCGCCGCCTGTCCGGCGCTCAAAGGCGCGGATGCGGTTCAGCAGCCGCGCCCGGCTGAATGGAACACCCGGCAACGACTGACGGTAGGTCACGCAAGGGCGCCAATTGCACCCAAAAGAAGTCAGCGCGGAACCGTTTTCAGCCTTGAAAGGTCGAGAGCGCCGATCATATAGAAGCATATATGTTTCTTTTTGCTTTCGGGGCGGAAATGGCGGTGGACAGAGCAGTATCGAGTGGCGAGAGGCTTCCGGCCTTCGATCTCGATACGCTGCGCGAGATGTTCAGGAAGTCGGTTCGCGAGCATGGCGTCACGACAGCCGATTGGGCGGAACACGCCAGATTGTTCATCAAACAGACCACCAGCCGCAAACCCGGCAAGAAGCGTTCGCGAACGGCATAGCAGGGCCGTGGTGGTTGGCAAGGGCGCGATCCTGTCGTGGCTGCGGCGATCAGTTCGCCGTCTTGCTGTGCTCGCCGTCCACGGTCAAGCCCGCCATGTCGTCCAGGATCGGGCAGTCCGGGCGGTGGTCGCCGTGGCAGGCGTGGACCAGCGTCTGCAAGGTGGCGCGCATCGATTGCAGCTCGCGCACCTTCTCCTCGATCGCCCTGACATGGGCTGCGGCGATCTCGCGCACGTCGTGGCTGGCGCGTTCGCGGTCCTGGTAGAGCGCCATCAGCTGGCGGCAGTCGTCGATGGAGAAGCCGAGATTGCGCGCGCGGCGCAGGAAGGCCAGCCGGTGGATGTCGTCGCCGGAATAGTCGCGGTAGCCGTTGCTGGCGCGCGAAGGCGCGATCAGGCCGATCTCTTCATAGTAACGAATGGTCTTGGCCGGCAGGCCCGACCGCTCCGCGGCATCTCCGACATTCATGGCACTTTCCTCGACTTCGCCCGACCCGTCGGACCGGCCCATTGATTTTGCTTCACAATCCTATGAGTCCTGTTGCCGAAATGCCGCAGTCGCGGCCTTACCGGCAGGTAAGGTCTTGCATATAGGCAGTGCGCGCTTGGCAAGCAAAAGAAATGCCAGCATGAATGGTTTCAGGAAAAAGCGGCCGACTCGTGCCGCGATCAACGGGCTGGGCATCGGACCTATTCATGCGCTTGAAGTCTTTTGCAATCGTCGCTGCTCTTGCGCTGTCGACCGCGATTTCCGGTTGCAGCACCATCGGCTCGCGACTCTTCACCAACGACTATGGCGCGGTCACCGATGCGGGCTATCAATTGCCTCGCATCCCGATCGAGAAGGTTCCGGCGCGCTTCCATCGCCAGGAAGTGGACTACGACACTAAGGAAAAGCCGGGCACCATCATCGTCGATACCCAGAACAAGTTCCTCTACTTCGTCGAGGGCGACGGGCTGGCGATACGCTACGGCATCGGCGTCGGCCGTGAAGGCTTCGAGTGGCACGGCACCGCCCGTATCGCACTGAAGCGCGAATGGCCGACCTGGACGCCGCCCTCGCAGATGATCAAGCGCCAGCCGGAACTCGCCAAATTCGCAGGCGGTATGGAGCCGGGCCTCAAGAACCCGCTCGGTGCGCGCGCCATGTATCTGTTCAACAAGGGCGGCGACATGGGCTACCGACTGCATGGCAGCCCGGAATGGAATTCGATCGGCAAGGCGATGTCGTCGGGCTGCATCCGGCTGATGAACCAGGACATCATCGACCTCTACGACCGCACCTCGGTCGGCGCCAAGGTCATCGTGATGTAAGGACCATGATCCCGAAAAGTGGGAACCGGTTTTCGGGAAAGATCATGGTCAACTAAAAAGTTTCGTGCGCGGACCGTCTAGGCAACAAATGGACGTCCTAAAACAGAAAACCGGGCAATTCGGCCCGGTTTTTTGTTGTCTGCGGATAAGGGAACGGTGGGATTAAGCCACTTGCTCGACCTGCTGCACCTCGGGAACGAAGTGTCGGAGCAGGTTCTGGATGCCGTGCTTCAGCGTCGCCGTCGACGACGGGCAGCCGGCGCAGGCGCCCTTCATGTGCAGGAATACGGTGCCGTTCTCGAAGCCGCGGAAGGTGATGTCGCCGCCGTCCTGCGCAACCGCCGGGCGCACCCGCGTGTCGAGCAGTTCCTTGATGGTGATGACCAGTTCCTCGTCGGCCTTGTCGTAGAATTCGCCGGTCTGGCTGGTTTCGGCAGCCGGGCCGCTCGTGGCCATGACTGGCGCGCCCGACATGAAATGCTCCATGATGGCGCCGAGGATCGCCGGCTTCAGATGTTGCCAGTCGGGACCGTCCTTGGTCACGGTGATGAAGTCATAGCCGAAGAAAACGCCGGTCACGCCGGGAATCTCGAACAGCCGGCCGGCCAGCGGCGAGGCGGCGGCAGCGCCGTCGGCGTCGCGGAAATCGGCGGTGCCTTCGGGAAGCACCTCCTTGCCGGGCAGGAACTTCAGCGTCGCCGGGTTCGGCGTCGACTCGGTCTGGATGAACATGACGGTCTCCATGCCCCTTCGGGCAGAAGTTTGGAATAATTCTAAATAGGACCTATCGGCTGGACATTCAAGCGAAACGCGTCGCCCGAACGGCTGGCTGGCGGAATGTTTTTGCGGGTCTCCTGCACCCACGTTGAGATGTGTCGGGATTCAGGTCAGGCCGAGTCGAGAACTGCGGGTTCCGAGAACCGGAGCGAGGGTACTTGAAGTACATGAGCACGGAAGCGCAGGAAGCCGCCATTTGCAGGCCGGCCTGACCTGAATACCAACGCATCTCAGGCGAGGCTGTCGATCTCCTCGTCTGACAGATTCTGCGGCACCACGGTGACCGGAATGGGGAAGGCGGCGCCCCTGCCGGCCACCGCGCTGACGAGAGGTCCGGGGCCTTCCTTGCCGGCGCCCGCCGCCAGCACCAGGATGGCGATGTCCTGGTCCTCCTCGATCAGCTTGTGGATCTCGTCGGTCGGCTTGCCCTCGCGCACCACCAGTTCCGGCTCGATGCCGAGCTTCTGGCGAACCTTGTTGGCATAAGTATCGAGCGCGGCGCGCGCCGTCGCGGTCGCCTCTTCGCGCATGATCTTCTCGACCCCCAGCCAGTGCTGGAAATCGTCCGGCTCGATGACATAGAGCAGCACCAGCACGCCGCTGGTGCTCTGCGTCCGCTTCGAGGCATAGGCGACGGCGCGCTCGCATTCCGGCGTGTCGTCGATGATCGCCAGGAATTTGCGGCGGTGGCCAACTTCACGGCTGAGACGTTTGGAGACCATGTCTATCTGCTCGGTGTCAATTCGGCCGCAATCTGCCACCGCCACGGACCGGCGGCAAGCCGCCGGCCCTCATGGCAGTAGCGATCAACGAGATTGGATCGATCAGTCCTGCAAAAGGCCGATGATGTCGCGCACCGTCCGCATCGTCGATTCCGCCAGCACGCCGGCGCGCTCGCCGCCGTCCTTCAGCACCGCGTCGACATAGGCGCGGTCGCCTTCGATACGACGCATCTCGCCGGCGACCGGCGCAAGCTTCTCGACCGCGAGGTCGGCCAGCGCCGGCTTGAACACCGAGAACTGCTGGCCGCCGAATTCCCTCAGCACGTCGGCCTTGGAGATTTCGGCCAGCCCGGCATAGATGCCGACCAGGTTTTCCGCTTCCGGCCGGCTTTCCAGCCCGTCGACCTCGCTCGGCAAGGCTTCCGGATCGGTCTTGGCCTTGCGGATCTTCTTCGAGATGGTGTCGGCATCGTCGGTCAGGTTGATGCGCGACAGGTCCGACGGGTCCGACTTCGACATCTTCTTCGAACCGTCACGCAGGCTCATGATGCGCGCTGCCGGCCCGCCGATCACCGGTTCGGTGATCGGGAAATAGCCGTTCACGGTCTCCTCGCCAACCTGCATCTCGACGCCGACACCCAGAGCGGCGATGCGGTCCGAGAAGTCGTTGTTGAATTTCTGGGCGATGTCGCGGGTCAGTTCGAGGTGCTGTTTCTGGTCCTCGCCCACCGGCACATGGGTGGCGCGGTAAAGCAGGATGTCGGCCGCCATCAGGCTTGGATAGGCGAGCAGGCCGAGCGAGGCGTTCTCGCGGTCCTTGCCGGCCTTGTCCTTGAACTGCGTCATCTTGTTCATCCAGCCGATGCGCGCCACGCAGTTGAAGATCCAGGCAAGCTCGGCATGCTGCATCACCCGCGACTGGTTGAAGACGATGTGCTTCTTGGGGTCGATGCCGGAGGCGAGGAAGGCGGCGGTGATCGAGCGGGTCTGGTCGGCAAGGTCGTCATGGACGAGCTGCGCCGTCAGCGAATGCAGGTCGACGACGCAATAGATGCAGTCGGACTGTTCCTGGAGGGCGACGAATTTCTTGATGGCGCCGAGATAATTGCCGAGATGCAGGTTGCCGGTCGGCTGGACGCCCGAAAAGACGAGTGGCTTGAAGGCTGACATTTTTTCCTCATTGGCTTGTGGAGGGCCGTTTCGCGCGCGGCGAAAGTCTTTCGACGGGCGCGCTTATGGACGAAGCCCGGCATCCGATCAAGAGGCACCCAACGTGCCGATTAACGGGCTATTGACATTGGCATGCGGTGGCTACATGTTTCAAGCTACATGAAAGAATGTAGTCATGACCATCAATATCAACAACAAGGAAGCCGACAGGCTAACCCGCGCCTTCGCCAAAGCTGAGGGCGTCGGCATCACCGAGGCCATCGTGATCGCCATGCGCGAAGCCCTCGAACGGCGGCGCAACCGCGAGACGCCGTTGGAGACGGCAGCCCGGCTGAGGGCCGAGTTTGGAATTGAGTTGGGCGAGCAGGCGCGCAGGCCGTTGCCCCGCTCGGTCTATGATGAACTGTCCGGCGAGGACTGATGTTCGTCGATGCAGCCGCTATCGTTGCGATGCTGAGCAATGAAGCTGAGGCCGAACGCTGCGCGCAAGCGGTCGTGGACGCCTCGGCTCCATTCACCTCCGCAATCGCGGTCTGGGAAGCCTCAATGGCCCTATCCCGGCCGGAAAAGCTGGCAATACCGGTTGCCAGAAGCGCTGAGATTGTGACCCGTTTTCTTGAAGAGCGCGCAATTGCCTTGCGCGAGCTGCCGCCGGCGCTGGACGCGGCATCGCTATCCATCGAGGCCGCGTCGCGGTTTCGCAACAACGCCATCCGACTGAACCTGGCGGACTGTTTCCACTACGCTTGCGCACGCCACTACGCCGTTCCGATGCTTTCCACGGCCGACGAATTCAGGCTCACGGATCTGGAGACTGTTCCGTAACCGGCGGCGCTGCCTTTGCCTCGCCGCGCTTCACATTCCTGCGGATCATGCCGAAATCGGCGCCGCCGGTCGCGAAGGCGGCGATGAAATAGAGCGCAGCACCCCCCGCGACCAGTGCAAGCACCGTCGTTGCTTTCACGACCAGCGGTGAGCCGGGTCCGATCTGCGTCGCAAAATGCCGCTCCGCGAAGTAAAGCGCGGTCGCCATGATCACGGCGGACAGCACCAGCCGGGGAATGCGCTTCAACAGCGGAATGTCGCGACCCCAATGGCCGCGCCGGATCAGCACGGCAAGCAGCATCATGGCGTTGACCCAGCCGGCTATCGCAGACGCCACCGCGATGCCCGGCGCGCCCATCGACGGAAACAGCGACAGCGCGGTGGCGACATTCACGCCGACCGAGATGGCGGCGAACATCATCGGCGTGCGCGTGTCCTCTCGCGCGAAATAGCCGGGGGTGAAGGCCTTGATCAGCACGAAGGCCGGCAGGCCGAGACCGAAGATCGCCAGGATCGAGGCCACGATCGGCGTCGAATGGTTGGCGGCGAAGGCGCCGCGCTCGTAGACCAGCCGCACGATCGGCTCCGACATCACCCACAACGCGGCCGCCGCCGGCAAAGTCATGAACAGCGTGAACTCGACCGAGCGGTTTTGCAGGTTGGCGGCCTCGATCAGGTTGCCCGACTTCAACGCCCGCGACAGTTCCGGCAACAGGACGATCGCCACCGCCACGCCGACGACGCCGAGCGGCAATTGGTAGATGCGGTCGGCATAGGCCAGCGAGGACACGGCGCTGTCCTGCGCCGAGGCGATCGCCGTGCCGATCAGCTGGTTGATCTGGGTGATGCCGCCGGTGATCGCGGCCGGCAGCGCCAGGATCAGGAGCCGCTTGACGCTCGGCGTCATCTTCGGCCGGCGGAAGCCGATCGAGATGCCGGCATGGCGCACCGCCACCCAGACGATGGCGAGTTGCACCACCCCCGCCGCCAGCACGCCCCAGGACAGGCCGAAGCCGACGTCGTGCGCATCCAGCCCATTGTACCAAGCGTAGCCGAGCACGCCGATCAGGATGATGTTGAGGAAGACCGGCGCCACCGCCGCGGCGAAATAGCGGCGCAGCGAATTCAGCATGCCGGCCATCATGGCGCCGAGCGACATGCAGATGAGATAGGGGAACATGATGGTCGCAAGCGTGACCGTCGTCTCGAACTTGCCCGGCGTGTCGGCAAAGCCCGGCGCCACCAGGTAGCGCACGATCAGCGGCATCGCGAACTCCATGGCGATGGTCAACGCCAGCAGTGCCGTGAACAGCACGCCGAACACTTCCTCGGAGAAGCGCTTGGCGCCCTCGGTGCCATGCGTCTCGATCTCCTTGGCGAACAGCGGCACGAAGGCGGCGTTGAAGGCGCCCTCGGCGAACAGCCGGCGGAAGGTGTTGGGAAACTGGAAGGCGGCGTTGAAGGCGTCGGCCACCGGTCCGGTGCCCAGCGCCGCCGCCATCAGCATCTCGCGGCCGAAGCCGAGCGCGCGGCTCATCAGCGTGCCGGAAGCGACGGTGGCGAATTTCTTGACAAGGCTCATGCGCGGGGAGACTGCCTGTGCGATTGGGACAAAGTGATGGTCACTCGGCGGCGGCCTTGGACTTGCCGCCGCGCTCCGGCGCGATGCCTTCGAGCGATTCGATCAGCCGCTTGTGGATGGTGGCCATGCGCGTCGGGCTGTCGATCTTCTGTCCAGTGAGGTCGGTGACATAGAAGGTATCGATGACCTTCTCGCCGAAAGTGGTGATGTGCGCCGATGCAATGTCGAGCGACAGATCGGAAAGCGCCCCGGTGATCTCGGAGAGCAGGCCGGGCCGGTCGAGCCCCTCGATCTCGATGACCGAGAAGCGGTTCGACAGCGTGTTGCGGATCTCGGCCCGCGGCGGAATGCGGAAGACCTTGGCGCCGCGCTTGGGCTTGGTGCGCTTCTCGATCATTTCCGGCAGCCAGGTCTTGCCCGACAGCACGTCCTCGATCAGCCGGCCGACCCGTTCGGCGCGCCGGCGCTCGTCCTCGTCGAGGTCGAATTCCCTCGAAATCAGGATCGTGT
>NZ_RZSG01000939.1:0-2099 GCF_003997725.1 Mesorhizobium sp. M4A.F.Ca.ET.050.02.1.1 | reverse complement strand
GGACCCTTGAGGCCGCCGGGTAACGCGCCAGCACAACGGCGGCCTCAAGGGTCCATGTTCTCTGTGGTCCCGGCAACAATGGGGGCGATGGCTATGTCGTGGCGAGATTGCTGGCCGAGGCCGGTGTCAATGTCGCGGTGTGGGTATCGGGCAAACCGCGAGCCGGCAGCGATGCCGCGATTGTCGCGGCGGAGTGCCCCGCAAAAGCTCGACCGCTCGCGGCATTTGCCGCCGAGAAAGGCTCCATTATCGTCGATGCTCTCTATGGGGCAGGACTCTCGAAGCCCCTGTCCGGTCACGACGCCACGGCGATCGAAATGGCCAGGGAAATCGATCTGCCGGTGATCGCCGTCGATCTACCCTCCGGCGTCTCCGGTGCAAGCGGTGCCATTCTCGGCGCGGCATTCAGCGCCGAGGTCACGGTCACCTTCGCACGCAAGAAACCCGGTCATCTGCTGCTGCCGGGGCGGGAACGCTGCGCTGAGGTCGTGCTGGCGGACATCGGCATTGGCGATGCGGTCATTGCGCAGCTTGGCGTGTCGACGTTCGAGAACACCCCCTCGCTCTGGCGAGCTGATTTTCCAGTCCCGGCCACCGACGCGCATAAATACAATCGCGGCCATGTCGGTGTGTTTTCCGGCGGGCCGTCCGCAACCGGCGCCGCGCGCTTGTCGGCGCTTGCCGCCGCGCGGGCAGGGGCAGGGGCGGTGACCGTGCTGTCGCCAGCGAACGCCATGCAGGCGAATGCCGCGCACCTGACTTCGATCATGTTGCGCAGGACCGACACTGTCGTCGACCTGAACGACTTCATCGGCGAACGGCGGCCGTCGGCCTTTGTCCTCGGACCTGGCTTCGGCGTTGGCGAAAGGACACGGGATCTTGCCTTGGCGATACTGAGGGCTGGACTGCAAGGTGCGGCCAGCGGGATCGACGGGCTGGTGCTCGATGCCGATGGCATCACCTCGTTTCGCGATGAGCCTGACATCCTCTTTGAGGCTGCTCACAAGCCGCACGCTCCCATATTGGTAGTGACGCCGCATGAAGGTGAGTTTGTCCGCCTGTTTCCGGACATTGCTGCAGACAAGAACCTCTCCAAGTTGGCCAGGGCCCGCGCGGCCGCCCAGCGCGCCAATGCGGTCGTCGTCTACAAGGGCGCCGATACGGTGATCGCGGCGCCGAACGGCCTGGCGGCCATCAACAACAATGGCGCGCCATGGCTTGCCACCGCCGGGTCGGGTGACATTCTGGCCGGCATCATCGCCGGGCTTGGGGCGCAAGGCATGGCGGTGTTCGAAGCAGCGGCTGCGGCGGTCTGGATCCATGCCGAGGCCGGCAACCGCTTCGGTCCGGGGCTGATCGCCGAGGATCTGCCGATCGCCATGGTTCCGGTGCTGCGAGAGCTGGTCGCAGCCCGTCAAGCTGAGGCCCTCGCATGAAGCGACTTGCGCTCGTCTTGTCGATCATCTTCGCGCTGCCTGCGCCGCATGGCGCACGCGCCGAGGCACCGGTGACCATCGTCGACGATCCAGCGGTGCTTGCCGCGCTCGATGCCAAGGGATTCTCATTCGCCGGCGTGTTCAGCGTCGACGGGAAGGATGATTTGAAGACCCTCTACGACAAGGCGCCGGCCTATCATGCCATCGTCGAGACGGTCGCGGCCGACGTCGCCGCGCTGCGCGCCGAAATGAAGGCCGGAGGGCGACCGCTCTACGAGGTTACCGACGGCAATGTCGGCCGCATCATGGACATGCGCTGGCTGAAGACGGAAGCGGCGCGCTTTCGGCTGGTCGGCGTTGTCAACCGGCTCGACCGGCGCGATTTCGCCGCCTTGAGCGGCGACCAGGGTTGCGGCGAAGTGCGTTTTATCTACCGTCTTGCCTACAGCTTCAGGAAGAACGGCAAGGTGCTGGCCTCGCGGCTGCCGTTCAATTTCAACGCTGTCTACAGTGTCGCGCCGGATGCCGATGGCGGCTGCGTCGGCGTTGCCGGGCGCTGGACGCCGCAACTCGACGAGGCCGTCGATGCCGGCTGGCTGGCCGGCGGGCCGCTGGCGCCGGAAGAGCTGACCTTCAAGCAGCTCGAACTCAACGCGCAAGTGG
>NZ_RZSG01000938.1:0-2101 GCF_003997725.1 Mesorhizobium sp. M4A.F.Ca.ET.050.02.1.1 | reverse complement strand
CCGCATGGGCGCCGCGGAGGACGGCGCGCGCCTCGCCGGAAAGTAGCGCCGCCGCCTTTTCGTCGACCGGCAACGGCCGCTCGGCAAACAGGAAGCCGGCGCCGTCGACCAGTTCGACCAGCGTCTTGGCGCGCTCCTTAAGCCCGGGCAGGGCCGCGAGCAACTGCGCCTTCTTCTTGTCGTCGAGCCGGGCGGCGAGCGCCGGGCCGCCTTCGAGATAGGGCAGGGTGGCGACGAAGATGTCGAACAGCGCATGATCGTCCATCTTGCGCATATGGACGCCGTTCAGCGCCTCGAGCTTGGCGAAGTCGAAGCGGGCGGCGCCCTTGTTGACGTCGCCGATGTCGAACCAGCCGATCATGTCTTTGATCGACATGACTTCGTCGTCGCCGTGGCTCCAGCCGAGGCGGGCGAGATAGTTGAGCAGGGCCTCCGGCAAGTAGCCCATCGAACGATAGGCCTCGACGCCGAGCGCGCCGTGCCGCTTCGACAGCTTGGCGCCGTCGGCGCCATGGATCAGCGGGATGTGCGACATCGAAGGCACATCCCAGCCCATGGCGTTGTAGATCACGGTCTGGCGCGCGGCGTTGGTCAGATGGTCGTCGCCGCGGATGATGTGGGTGACGCCCATGTCGTGATCGTCGACGACGACGGCGTGCATGTAGGTCGGGTTGCCGTCCGAGCGCAGGATGATGAAGTCGTCGAGGTCCTTGTTGGGAAAGCGCACCTCGCCCTGCACCCGGTCGTGCACGACGGTCTCGCCCTCGGCCGGCGCCTTGATGCGGATGGCGCCCTTGATGCCGGGCGGCGCCTCGGACGGGTCGCGGTCGCGCCATTGGCCGTTATAGCGTGGCGGCAGGCCCTTGGCGCGCGCCGCCTCGCGCATCGCCTCGAGCTCCGCAGGCGTCTCATAGCTGTAATAGGCCTTGCCCAGGCGCACGAGATCAACGGCCACCTCGCGATGGCGCGGCGCGCGCTCGAACTGCGAAACCGCCTCACCATCCCATGAAAGGCCGAGCCAGGTTAGTCCGTCCAGGATGGCAGCGGTTGCCGCCTCGGTGGAGCGCTCGCGATCGGTATCCTCGATGCGCAGCAGCATCGTGCCGCCGGAGTGCCTGGCATAGAGCCAGTTGAACAGCGCCGTGCGCGCTCCGCCAATGTGCAGGTAGCCTGTCGGCGAGGGGGCAAAACGGGTGACGACCTTGTCGGACATGGCACTCTCAGGCTGGCATAGGAAGCGGGCGTGATTGCGCGGACTTTCGCGCTTCGCGCGTTCATGTAGCATAGGAGGTCTGGGGCGCAAGGGGCAGACCCGATGGCTGGACGAGGCCGGGGCACGGTGGAGGGCGAGGGGACGACAGCTGGCGTCAGCGAGCGCCTGCTGTTTGCCGACACAGCGCCTGTCGAAACAGCGCCGGTTTGGCTTCCGGAGTCGCGTCCGGCCAAAGAGATTTTGCCGCCTGATGTCGGCGGATTCCGCCCGGCCTCGCCGATGGCAACCATCACGCGGCTCGGCAAGCAGCTTGGCCGTGTCTCATGGCCGGCGTTTCATCGCAGCATCGGCGCCGCGGCCACGACCGAGCTTGATCGCGGCATCGGCTTCCTGCTGGTGCCGGTGTTCCTGGCTGCCGGCGTGATCTTCTATTTCTCGCTGAACGCCGAGCCAGACCTGTACAGGCCGCTTTTGGCAGTGGCGCTGATGGCTGTCTGCGCGCTCGTTTCGCGCCCACGGCCAAGGACGCATCTGCTCTTCATGGCGGCGTTCTTCTGCGCCTTGGGCTTTCTCGCCGCAAAGGTCGAGACCTGGCGCGCCGCGACACCGATGCTCGGTTCCGAGATCCAGACCCGCCTGACCGGCCGGCTCGTTAGCCTGGAGGAAATGGAGAACGGCCGCGTCAGGCTGACGATCGATGTGATCTCCACCGCTCACCCAAAGCTGCGCTACGCGCCGGAGCGGGTCCGGCTTTCGGCACGGAAAGTACCTGCTGATATGACAGCCGGCTCGCTGCTTACCGGCTATGCAAGGCTGCTGCAGCCGACCAGCGCCATGTGCAGGCCCGAGATGGAGATGACGTGATAGATGCCGGTGCGCCGCATCGCC
>NZ_RZSG01000937.1:0-2102 GCF_003997725.1 Mesorhizobium sp. M4A.F.Ca.ET.050.02.1.1 | reverse complement strand
GCTTCGCCGAAGTTGCTTCCCCACTCAACCAGTGGCCCGACACCTTTGCGCTCTTCAGATGCTCACCTGCCCTTTCGAGAAACGACGGTCGTTCTTCGTCCTCAACATAGGCGTCGCATCCGGCTGCGATCATATCGGCAAGCGCTGTCTTACCGGAACCCCTCGCCCCAATGATGGTTACCAGTCCCGGATTCAGGCCGATGGCCGGGGTGCGGGCCCACGGCGCATCCAGAATCTCGATGTGACTGATTGTCTGCGACTCTGATGACCATGCAGGCGGATTCGGGCCTACATAGGCCCTATCGGGATCGATACAGGCCTGCCGCAGGCCGTCAAACGCTGCCTTGCCCTTGATCCAGCAAAGGCGATCTTCCGCAGGCTTGCCAACGAGCGACATTTCATGGGCATCACATCCCCATAGACAAGGTTTGAGGGCGCCATAGTCGTCTTGGATCTCCTGGGGCGTTGCTGCAGGGCCTAAGCCAAGCCAGAAATCCCGCTGCTTGGGGCTGCTGGCAAAGATAACCTGGGCAAATTTTTCAATCTCTTGTCTGACCGCCCGGTCGGCGGCCTCCCGGACGCCTGAGGTCCCATCGGCATTGCCCGATACGGCAACGATGATGTTGTCGCGAGCCCACTCCATGCTCCTGAAGGCTGCCTGCAGTCCGCTGCGGGAAACCTTGAACTGGGTGACCCCCGCCCGTAACGCCGCGGCGTTGTCAGTGATCGACCGATCCATACGCTTGCCGAGCTTCATCAGGTCGTCGGGCGTACAGCTGTATTCGTCATCTGCGGTCGAGAACTTCAGATGCCGCAGAAACCTGTTCAGTTCCTCAACGTGCCCCGGATCCTCGGGACTGACGAGGAGATGGATGTTGACGAAATGGCCCTTGACGGTCCCTATCTCGAGCCTCAACTCGACATTGGGGAAGAGAAGATCGCATTGCTTCAGGCGGCCGGCATCCTTGGCCGCTTTTACCCGCTCGTAGGACGCGGTAACGCAATAGTCGGTGATGCCAATCGCGCGCATCGTCGGCGTCGCAGACTCAAGGGCATTGAGATAGGCCTCAAATCCCTCGGCCGGATAGCGGTCTTCCAAAACGGTACCTGGCGCGTGGATATGTGGCTCCCACCGCAGCCAGTCAGAACCTTTTGACAACATGGTGACTTCTGCCCCCCGCCAGAACTGTGCAATGCAGTCGGCACTTCAGCAAGTGATTCGCTTCTGCTCCACTCGCGTTTATGCTTGCTGGCGGCTCAGCACATTGTCCATTCCAATTACATAGATCGCCTTTTGTCCGGGACGACCTGGGCTTCTCGGTCGACGACGGACTGTGGTCGATGATCGGGTTTGTTCGCCTTCGCTGCTGGTTTCCGTACCCTATGCAACCCAGACATCCAACTTTGGCTGAGATTGCGCCTCGCATGGATTGACATCGCCTCGCTACGCTTGTCGGCGGAATTAATTATCCACAACGTCCGGCAATTCTTCTGCGACGACGCTTAAATTGCGGTCGAACGTCTCGGGGTCGGTCGACTGCGGACGGAAGGATTTAGCCTCGGTCAGAATGGCCGCAATCACGGCCTCTTTTTGCGGCGAGATCCTGGTCGACGCCGCCCGGGCGGCCAAAGCCGAAAAGTCGACAGCCTGTGGCGCAACGGGCGCCACCGTTGCCGACGGGATATGGGTCGCCTCAAGCTCATTCTTTTGCGCGGCGGGCAAGCGACGGCGAGCGACTGGCCGCTCGGCACGTCCGATTTTTGCAGCGAAGGTCGCACCGCGCTGCAGCCGCGACTGTGTGATGCCGGAGCGGTAGCGTGGCCCGACTGGCACGATCGACTGGACGGACGGAGAGGGGAGGGCAGCGGCGGCAGCGACTGGTTTGGCGTGCTTTGCGTTCGCCCTTTCCAGGAGCGTCATGAACGCCCGCTTGGAGAGCTCCCGATCAGCGAAATAGAAATTGCGGGTCGCAAGGATTGCATTTTCGCCGCGCGGCAGAATGACGACCTTGCTCTTGTCCATGGTGCGAATTTCGTCCGGACGCATCAGCGGCCGACGCACTTGCTTGCTGTGAACGGAGCGCGTGTAATAGGTGTCGAAA
>NZ_RZSG01000936.1:0-2112 GCF_003997725.1 Mesorhizobium sp. M4A.F.Ca.ET.050.02.1.1 | reverse complement strand
ATCGTCGTCTTGCCGGCGCCGGAGCGGCCGATCAGCGCCGTCGAGCGTCCCGCCTTGATGTCGAATGTCGCGGCGTGCAGCACCGCCGCGCGCTGCTCCTCGCTGGCATAGGTGAAGCTCACGCCCTCGAAGGCAATGCGTTCCCCAAGCCCCGGAAACGGCAAGCTGCCTAGCGGTGGCGCTGGCTTGCCGGCGGGGTCCAGCAGCCAGGTCACTTCCTCCAGCGATCCGGACAGCCCCTGCAACTGGCTCCACGACATCTGCAGTGCGCGCATATGCGGCTGCAGCCGGTAAAGCAGGATGAGGAAGGCGGCGGTCAGCGGGAAGCTGACATTGGCGAGAAAGGCGGCGATCACCGTCGCCAGGAACAGCAGCGCATGCAGCACCTCGGTCAGCGGCGGCAGCGCGCCCTGGCGGGTCGCCAGCACGAAGGCGGCGCGCCGCACGCCGTCGGAGGCCGTGTCGAACGCAGCCTGCTCGCGGTCCTCCTGGCCGAAGATGCGGATCAGGCGCCCGGCATGCACCAGATGCAGCATCTGCGAGGCAAGCGCGCTGTTGCGCGCCGCGACGCTGCGGCTCGGCGCCTTGAGCTGCGCCGACAGCATCGCGTGCGCCAGCTGGACGAGCGCCAGCCCCAGCGTCACCAGCAGAGTCATCTGCCAGGACAGAAGCAGCAGGAAAGCGAGCAGGATGACCGCCGCCGAGGCGCTGACGATCGAGCCGAGCAGGGCCTGGATGGCGTCGGACGCGCGCCAGGATTCGTTGGAGATGATGTTGAGCAGCCGGCCGGGGCTCTGCCGCAGGAAGAAGGGATAGCCGATCCGCAGGAGCCGTTCCGACAGCGCGCTGCGGATCGCGAAGCTCGCCTTGCTGTAGATATGGGCGGTCAGCACCGTGTTGGCGAAGCCGAGCAGGTTCTTGAGCAGGATCGAGCCGAGGATCGCCGCCGAAATGACGACCAGCCGCTCGCGCTCGCCGAGCCCGGCGCCGACCTTCTGCAGCAGCGCCGAGAAGCCGCCCATGCCGGTCGCATCGCCATGGCCCATGATGATGCCGAGCAGCGGGATGATCAGGCCGATGCCTAGGCCTTCGAGCGCCGCGGCGGCAAGGCCAAGCAGCACCACGACCGGCAAGAGGCGCATCAACCTGCCGCCCAGCGCGCCGCGCAGCATCGAGAGCGCCGGTGGCAGCGGCCGGATCATCGCGCCCTGGCCTCGGCTTCGCCCGCTTCGGCGCGGCCCAGTGGCTCCGGCGCCGGCCGCCTTGCGATGACAAGCAGTGCGAACTTCGCCGCGCCGGCCAGGTTCATGGCGACGACGGGCCAATGCGACAGCCTGAGCTCAGGATCGAACTTGGGTCCGCCGGCAAGCTCGCGCAGAGCCGCGCGCGCCGCCCAGTAGAAATGGCGCAGCAGCCAGGGCGCGCGGCGGACATGCTTCAGGCAGAGCGCGCCATTGCCGAAATGATAGTCGCGGTGCAGCCGGTCGATTGCCTCGCGGTCACGGCGTCCGTGATGGTGGAAGATTGTCATGTCGGGCACATATTCGACCGGCATGCCGATGAGCATCGCCCGCACCAGATAGTCGGTGTCTTCCGCCGAGCGCAGCGCGCCGCCGGCGCCGAAGCGCTCGTCGAAGGGGCCGATGCGCGCGGCGACGTCGCGGTGCATGGTCATGTTGCAGCCAAGCACGAAGCCACCCGGATGGACGGCCGGCGTCAGCCGCTGGCGCTGTTCGCAGCGCTTGATGGTGAAGGGCAGGTCGCGCGCGTCGCCAAGCTCGACCCGGCCGCCCCGGATCAGCCATTTCTCGCCGCTCGCATAATGCCGCTGCAGGTCGCGCAGATAGGTCGGGTCGAGCTTGCAGTCGTCGTCGACGAAGACCAGCACGCGGCCACGCGCCCGCGCCAACCCGGCATTGCGCGCCGCCGCCAGTCCGGGGCGCGACTCGAGAATCGCGGTGATCGGGATGGTGGAAGCCTCGGCGATTGCCGCCAGGCGCTCTGGCGTGCCGTCGCGCGAGCCGTTGTCGACCACCACCAGCTCGGCCGGGAAGGCCGCATGCGCCCGGCAGGCTGCCTGGATGGAGGCGATGCAGGCTTCCAGCACAGCGA
>NZ_RZSG01000935.1:0-2112 GCF_003997725.1 Mesorhizobium sp. M4A.F.Ca.ET.050.02.1.1 | reverse complement strand
CCTTGCGAGCGCGCCGCTCGCCGATATCGGCCACCGTGGCTTCGACTGCGACCGGCTGCTCCCCGGATACTGCAGCCGGCGCCGTGTCTTTGCTGTGCCGGGCCTGGCGCTCGCGTGATTTGCGCTCGCCCCTGTCCTTGCGGTCCTCGTCCTCGCGGCCGGCGCGGCGCGGTGCGCCGCGGCCGCGGCGGGGCGCCTCGTCCTCGCCTTCACTGGCGACCACCGTCGACAGGTCGCCGTCGTGCCATTCGATCCTGGTGCCGATCAGGCGCTCGATGGCGTCTATATATTTGCTGTCCGACTTGGTGGCGATGGTGAAGGATTTGCCCGAGCGGCCAGCGCGGCCGGTGCGGCCGATTCGGTGGACATAATCCTCGGCGTGGATCGGCACGTCATAGTTGAAGACGTGGCTGACATCGGGGATGTCCAGGCCGCGCGCCGCGACGTCCGAGGCGACGAGGTAGCGCAATTTGCCGTCCCGGAAATTGGCCAGCATCTGCATGCGTGCGCGCTGGTCCATGTCGCCATGGAGCGCGCCGGCATCGAAATCATACTTCAGCAGCGAGCGGAACAGCTCGGAGACCTCGACCTTGCGGTTGCAGAAGATGATGGCGTTCTTCAGTTCGGCATCTTCGGCCTTGATCAGGTTGCGCAACGTCTCGCGCTTGTCCCAGGGTTTCGAACCGGACTTCACCAGCCGCTGAGTGATGCTGGTCGCGGTGGAGGCGGCCTTCGAGACCTCGACGCGCACCGGCGCATGCAGGAATTTTTCCGTCAGCTTGGTGATCTCTGGCGGCATCGTCGCCGAGAAGAACAGCGTCTGGCGTGTGAACGGGATCATCTCGCAGATGCGCTCGATGTCGGGGATGAAGCCCATGTCGAGCATACGGTCGGCTTCGTCGATGACGAGGATCTCGACGCCGTTGAGCAGCAGCTTGCCGCGCTCTCGATGGTCTAGCAGGCGGCCGGGCGTCGCGATGAGCACGTCGGCGCCGCGCTCCAGCTTCTTGTCCTGTTCGTCGAAGGAGACGCCGCCGATCAGGAGCGCGATGTTGAGCTTGTGGTTCTTACCGTATTTGACGAAGTTCTCCTCGACCTGCGCGGCAAGCTCGCGCGTGGGCTCAAGGATAAGCGTGCGCGGCATGCGGGCGCGGGCGCGGCCTTTTTCGAGACGGGTCAGCATCGGCAGCACGAACGATGCCGTCTTGCCGGTGCCGGTTTGGGCAATGCCCAGCACATCCTTGCCCAGCAAGGCGTGCGGGATGGCGCCGGCCTGGATCGGCGTCGGCTTGGTGTAGCCGGCATCGGTGACTGCGGAAAGGACCTTCGGCGACAGGCCGAGGTCCGCGAATGTCAACGCTTCTTGAGCGGTCTGGGTGTCTGAGGACAAGTGTTGGCTGTCTTTGGCTGGTTTAGGGAAGCGCAACGGCATCCGTCGCGGCAAGCGCCGCGCGCCTGCAAGATCGGCGTTGGAGTTAGGCGCAAGGCCGCGATTTGTCAACAGAAACGGCCCGAATTGCTGCGATTGTGAAGACGTAACCTTAATCGCGATGCTTAATCGAAGCCTTGTCCTTGCGCCGGCTCAGTAGCGGAACTGTTCGGCGAGGATACGCTCGTTCCACGAATGGTTGGGATCGAACAGCAGCGTGGCTGTCGCCGTCGGCGACTCCCGCACCGTCACAGAGGCCACAGCCTTTACTTCCGTATGGTCGGCGGCAGCGTTCACCGGCCGCTTTTCGGCCTCCAATATGTCGAAGCGCACCGTCGCCTTGTTGGCGAGCAATGCGCCGCGCCAGCGGCGCGGGCGGAACGGACTGACCGGTGTCAGCGCAAGCAGAGGCGCGTCGAGCGGCAGGATCGGTCCGTGCGCGGAGAGGTTATAGGCCGTCGAACCGGCCGGCGTCGCGATCATCACGCCGTCGCAGTTCAGTTCCTCCAGCCGCACCTGCTCGTCCACCGT
Organism: Mesorhizobium sp. M4A.F.Ca.ET.050.02.1.1; assembly: GCF_003997725.1. NCBI lineage: Bacteria > Pseudomonadati > Pseudomonadota > Alphaproteobacteria > Hyphomicrobiales > Phyllobacteriaceae > Mesorhizobium > Mesorhizobium sp. M4A.F.Ca.ET.050.02.1.1. The sequence continues at coordinate 152 of NZ_RZSG01000935.1, read as the reverse complement.
GATGCGGATCTTGGCTGTCTGGTAGGACTGCCGCCACAGCGCCACCTCGTTGATCGCCAGCGCCGATACCGTTTCGCCCTCGCGCGTCACCGCCAGCATCTCCAGCGGATGTATGGTTTCGGCGACGGCGGCGGCGATACGTTCCTCGAGGC
>NZ_RZSG01000934.1:0-2114 GCF_003997725.1 Mesorhizobium sp. M4A.F.Ca.ET.050.02.1.1 | reverse complement strand
GGGGATGGCTGATTGGTTGCACTTCGAGCAGGTGGCGAGGAAGACGGCGGAACAAAATGCCCCCTCCCCGGTTGGTCCGCCGAAGGAGAATTGATCATGTTCCGTCTGCTGATTGTTGGCCTGTTCGCCTATGCGACCTACCGCTTCGCCAAGAAGGTCATCGACGAGGTGCCCGACAGCTTCGAGCCACTGCCGCTGCCGGAGGATGAGGAACGCCGGTCGCTGCGGCGCCAGTCGGCGGCAATGGGCGTAGAGACACGGCGGTAGGCAAGCCAAACTCCCCTGGCGGAGATTGGCAGCGTCGCAACCATTGCGAACAAAGCGGAAACGATGCTTGATGGGCGATGAACCTCGCCATCCGTGATTCGTCTTTCCGGCCTGCCTATCTCGACAAGCTCAATGCCGAGCAGCGGCTGGCCGTCGAGCATGGCGACGGCCAGGTCGCGCCGCCGCTGCTGGTCATCGCCGGCGCCGGTTCCGGCAAGACAAGCACGCTCGCGCATCGCGTGGCGCATCTGATCGTCAAGGGCGCTGATCCGCGCCGGATCCTGTTGATGACCTTTTCCCGTCGCGCTGCATCTGAAATGGCCAAGCGCGTCGAGCGGATCGCCGGCGAGGTGCTGGGGCGCGACGCTTCCGTCATCGCCGACGCGCTCTTCTGGGCCGGCACCTTCCACGGCATTGGCGCCAGGCTCTTGCGCGACTATGCGCTGGAGATCGGCCTCAACCCCGCCTTCACCATCCATGACCGCGAGGATTCCGCCGACCTGATGAACCTTGCCCGGCACGAGCTTGGCTTCTCCAAGACCGAGGGCCGCTTCCCGACCAAGGGCACCTGCCTGCAGATCTATTCGCGCGCCGTCAACGCGCAGACGCCGCTCGGCGAGGTGCTGGGCGCGGTGTTTCCGTGGTGCGCTGGCTGGGCAGACCAGCTCAAGGAACTGTTTTCGGCCTATGTCGAGGCCAAGCAGGCACAGAACGTGCTCGATTACGACGACCTGCTGCTTTACTGGGCGCAGATGGCGACCGAGCCGGAGATCGCGGCGCATCTGTCGTCGCGCTTCGACCATGTGCTGGTCGACGAATACCAGGACACCAACCGGCTGCAGGCGTCGATCCTGACGGCGCTGAAGCCCGACGGCTCCGGGCTGACCGTGGTCGGCGACGACGCGCAGTCGATCTACTCGTTCCGCGCCGCGGAAGTGCGCAACATCCTCGACTTCCCAAAGCAGTTCGCCCGGCAAGCGTCGATCGTCACGCTGGAGCGCAACTACCGCTCGACCGAGACGATCCTGGCGGCGGCCAATGCGGTGATCGGCGAGGCTTCCGAGCGCTTCACCAAGAACCTGTGGAGCGAGCGCAGATCGTCCGAGAAGCCGCTCCTGGTCAGCGTGCGCGACGAGGCCGAACAGGCGAGCTATGTCTGCCAGGCGATCCTCGCCGAGCGCGAGGCCGGCACGGCGCTGAAGTCGCAGGCGGTGCTGTTCCGCGCCTCGCATCACAGCGGGCCGCTGGAGATCGAGCTGACGCGCCGCAACATCCCCTTCGTCAAGTTCGGCGGGCTGAAGTTCCTCGACGCCGCCCATGTCAAGGACATGCTGGCGGTGCTGCGCTTTGCCGAAAATCCGCGCGACCGCGTCGCCGGCTTCCGCGTGCTGCAGCTGTTGCCGGGGATCGGCCCGTCGGCCGCCGCGCAGATCGTCGAGACGATGGCGACATCGCTCGACGAGGCGATGGGGCTTGCCCGCTACCGGCCGCCGCAGCGCGCGGCCGAGGACTGGCCTCCCTTCCTGTCGCTCTACGAAGGCCTGCGCGCCGGCGCCAAGTGGCCGGCCGACCTGGAACGGATCAGGCTCTGGTACGAGCCGCATCTCGAGCGCATACATGAGGACGCGACGATGCGCCGCGCCGATCTCCTACAGCTCGAGCAGATCGCCTCCGGCTACCCGTCGCGCGAGCGTTTTCTCACCGAGCTGACGCTCGATCCGCCTGACGCAACCAGCGACGAGGCCGGCCCTCCGCATCGCGACGAAGACTATCTCATCCTGTCGACCATCCATTCGGCCAAGGGCCAGGAATGGAAGAACGTCTTCGTGCTCAACACAGTCGACGGC
>NZ_RZSG01000933.1:0-2121 GCF_003997725.1 Mesorhizobium sp. M4A.F.Ca.ET.050.02.1.1 | reverse complement strand
CCCGAGAAGCGTGCCGTCTTCGGCCGCACCTATGCGGCCGAGCCGGATGTGCTCATAGAACAGCTGAGGGCGGACGAAGCGATCGCCGAGGCCGACACGCTGCTTCTCACCGTGCCCAACCAGCTTGGCGTCGCCTACAATACGCATGTGATCGAGGCGATCCTCAAATTCGTCGCGCCGGCCCTCGGCTGGCGCTGACGGGTCGATTTCGAGCCGCTGGCGTGGTCCGTCAGTGCGCGGTCTGCGAATGCTCGCCGCCCGGCTGCGAAATGCCGCCAAGCGCCTCGCCAGCCCATTCAGTATTGCCGGCGGTGGCGAGATCGCCGAGCGAAATGATGCCGACCAGCCGGTGCTCGCGACTGATGACAGGCATCCGCCGCAGCTTGAGGTCGCCCATGTTGCGCAGGATATCGTCCACTTCCTGGTCGTCGAAGCAGTATTTCACCTCCGCGCTCATCACTTCCCTGATCTTCGTATCGGGCCCCTTGCCTTCCGCCACGCCGCGAACGGCAATGTCGCGATCGGTGATCATTCCGACCAGCCGGTCATTCTCGCCGACGGGCAAAACACCGGCGTCAAGATCGGCCATGGCCCGAGCCGCGTCGCGCAAGGTCTGGTCCGGACTGGCGACCCGAACGGCCTGCGTCATGCAATCCCTGATTTTCATGATTCTCTCCTCGCGTTGCAGCGCCCTCGCCAATGCGGTGATCAGGAAGAATGAACGCCTGTCCGAAACGTTCCATCTTCAACCAGATGACGCTGTCGGGTGGCGGCTCCGCGCTGAAGCCTTCATCATCGGGAACCATCGGTCGGTCGAAGTGTTGTGACGCAAGGAACCCACCCCGAGAGAATGGAAGGAAAGACAATGCGGATGTTGACGATGATCGTCACGCTCTCGGCGCTCGCCCTGGCGCTACCGGTCTCGGCGCAGATCGCGGAGCCGCAGCGGCCCCAGAACCTGCCCCCTGCGCAAGAGCCGCTGCCGGACCAGACGGCGCCCGATCAGGATCTCTCCGCACAGGATTTCACCAATATCGCCCTGGTGGCGGTCGAGGACCTGCCGGCGGAAATCAAGGCGCAGGCGGAGGCCGTGATCACCGAGACCAGCGCCGAGGATCTCTTGAAATTGCAGCGTTCAGTCGACGCCTCGCCGCAGGCACTGTCGGTCTTGCAGGCCAACGGGCTCAGCTCCTCGCAGGTCGTCGCTGCCAACATCGATTATGATGGCACGCTGACGCTGATCATCCAAACGACAACATGACAAGCGCCCCGGGGGAAGGCGCCGACCCGACCGACGACCGCAATAAACTGCGGAACCATATTGGCCGCGATCTCGCTAACTCGATCGAGTGGCTCCGGTCGAGGTCTAACCAGAGCCGGCATCGACGCGCTGCTCGCCTGCTACGTCAGTGCATGAACACGCCGCGCAGCCAGGCGAAGAAGCCGGATCCCGGCGAGTTCGCCGCGCGTACGCGAGAGGCCGCCCATCTGGCCGGCAGCGTCGCGCCGACATGGCAATGGCAGACGATCTCATGCAACTGCCAGTCGCTCAGCTCGAAGAAGCGCCTGGCTTCGCCGTAGCTGTCATCGGCCAGGCCCTGAGCGCGAAAGACCGGATCCTCGAAGGCGACCGTGATCGGCGATCCCGAAGCGCGCATCCTGTCGCGCAGGTCGGGAGCCGTGTATTCGGTGCCGGCGAGCGCCCCGAGGCGCCGGTCGGGATCCTGCTCCAGAAGTTGCGCCCAGCGTTCGAGGCGCTGGCCGCGGGTTGCGAAGAGATACGTCGCCTCGGCATGGACGTCGGCAACGGCATTGAGTTGGTCTACAGTCTGGTGTTTCACGGCCGCCTCCTGTTTCAGCAGATGACCCACCCCCTTGTGGAATTATGGCGCCGCTGGAGGTCGGCAAGCCCCGAACGGGCTGCGTCGTGAATCATTTTCGAGCATGGCTCGGCCCATGCCGCGGCCGGCGCGTAGGGCCGGATCGGAACCATACGCGAGCGCGACCGTTCCGCCTGTATCGCCCATTAACGTCGAGCCTGAATGATAGCGCCTGAGAGGCCGAGCGCAGGGACATCACATGACGGCAATTCTTCCCAATCCCGACCCCACACCCATGCCA
>NZ_RZSG01000932.1:0-2126 GCF_003997725.1 Mesorhizobium sp. M4A.F.Ca.ET.050.02.1.1 | reverse complement strand
GCCCATCTGTCCTGCCATCGCCGCCTGCAATTCGCGGACGCCGATCGCCTTCATCGCCGGCAGGTCCGGATCGAGGCCGAGCGCCATAAGCTGCTTGACCTCTTCCAGCGCGCCCTTGTCGAGCATGCTGTCGAACCGCGCCTCGATCCGGCCGACCAGCTCCGCGCGGTCCGGCTCGATCACCAGGAAGCGCGCGCTGTCGCGGTCGATCAGCGGCTGGCCGCGCGCCGCCTGCCATTCGGCTATGGAACGGCCCGAGGCGTCGAGCACCTCCAGCGCCCGCACGATCCGCTGGCCGTCGGTCGGCCTGAGCTGCATGCCGACCGCCGAATCCTCGCGCATAAGGATGCGGTGCAGCCGGTCGGCGCCTTGCTCCTTGAGCTCGTGCCGCCAGCGGTCGCGGATCGCCGGCGGAATGTCGGGCATGTCCGAAATCCCTTCGGCCAGCGCACGAAAATAGAGCCCGGTGCCGCCGACGAAAATCACCGGCCGTCCGGCGAGCAGGCCGTCGTCGATCAGCTTCGTGACGTTGCGCAGCCAGGCGCCGGTGGAGTAGGCGACCGACGGATGGACATGGCCGTAGAGAAAATGCGGCGCGCGGGCGAGATCGGCGGCACCCGGCCGCGCCGTCAGCACGTCGAGCACGGAATAGCCTTGCATCGAATCGGTGTTGACGATGACGCCGCCCTCGCGCTCGGCGAGTTCCAGCGCAAGCGCCGACTTGCCGCTGGCGGTCGGCCCGGCTATCAGGATCGCGTTCTTCACGCGGCCCTCGCCCGCCTGCCCGGAAGTCTCGATGCCGCTGATCGCCACGCTTGTGTCCCATCCCGAAGGCCGCGCTGTCTCGGCCACGCTTGCGAATATGGCCTCACGGTCGGTCGGCGCAAGCGCTGTTCGCTGGCTGGCCGAGGACATTGCCTGCGATCTCGTCCTGCCGGAGAAGGCCGACGCAGGCGAAGCGGCCGCCGCCCTGCGCGCCGCGCTCGCCTCGCACCCGGTCGACGTGATCGTCCAGCCGACTGAGGGCCGGCGCAAGAAGATCCTCATCGCCGACATGGATTCGACGATGATCGACCAGGAATGCATTGACGAACTGGCCGACGAGATCGGCGTCAAGGACCGTGTCGCGGCGATCACCGCGCGCTCGATGAACGGCGAGATCGCCTTCGAGCCGGCCCTGCGCGAGCGCGTGGCTCTGTTGAACGGCCTCGATACCGCCGTGGTCGACCGTCTGATCGAAAACCGGCTGACGCTGGCATCCGGCGGCCTCGCGCTTGTGCGTACCATGCGGGGCAACGGCGCCTGGACGGCACTTGTGTCAGGCGGCTTCAATGTCTTCACCAGCCGCATCGCGGCGATGCTTGGCTTCCAGGAGAACCGCGCCAACCGCCTGATCGAAGAGCACGGCCGTTTCACCGGGCTGGTCGCCGAGCCAATTCTCGGCCGCGCCGCCAAGGCGGAGGCGTTGCTTGAAATCTCTGCCCGCCTCGGCCTCACACCGGCCGACGCGCTTGCCGTCGGCGACGGCGCCAACGACCTCGACATGATCCGCCTTGCCGGCACCGGCGTTGCCCTGCATGCCAAGCCTTCGGTGGCGGCGGAGGCCAAGGTCCGCATCGACCATGGCGATCTGACGGCGCTGCTCTATCTCCAGGGCTATCGCCAGGAGGAGTTTGCCGGATGAAACCGATGCGCACCGAGCGCCTGATCCTGCGCAACTGGGAGGACCGTGATCGCGAGCTCTTCCATCGCATCAATTTTGACGAGCAGGTGATGGAATTCTTTCCGTTCCGCCGCGACCGCGCCGAGACGGATGCCAAAATGGATGAATTTCGCGGCTGGATCGCCGAGGATGGCTTTGGCTTTGCCGCCGCCGAGATCGCCGCGACGGGCGAATGCATCGGCTTTGTTGGCCTCTTAGAGACCGATCACGTGCCGTCCATGCCTTCCGACACAATCGAGATCGGCTGGCGTCTGGCGCCGGAATTCTGGGGCAAGGGCTATGTCACGGAGGCCTCCGAAGCCTGGCTCGCCTTTGGCTTCGAAACGCTCGACCGCGATGAAATCGTCTCCTTCGCCGTCGCCGCCAACCGCCGCTCGACGGCCGTCATGGAACGCCTCGGCAT
>NZ_RZSG01000931.1:0-2128 GCF_003997725.1 Mesorhizobium sp. M4A.F.Ca.ET.050.02.1.1 | reverse complement strand
GGTAGCCGCCATTCCCGGCGCGACCCATCTCGTCGGTCTTCGGCAGCCATTGCCGCCACTGTTCGTCATAGGCGAAGGCGCATCCCGCAAGGTCCGCGAGATGCGTCTCCGCCCGCAAGTGCCAGCCCATGCCGATCATGTCGCACGGGGTGACGCGTTCGCGGCCGCCGGTGTCGCGCCAGCGCATCGCGGTGACACCTTGTTCGTCGACCTCGATCAGTTCGAGGGTCACGCCCGCATGGTAACGGTCGCCGAGCCTCGCCCGCAGCGCCAGGCCGCGCAGCGCGACCAGCGGCCGGGCGGCGAGCCCCCGGAATCCCCGCATCTGCTGGCGCCAGGGTGATGTATCCAGCACCGCCACCACATCCGCTCCGGCCTTGACGAGTTGCGCACCGACCAGCGTCAGGAGAGGCCCGGATCCGATCAGCACGATCCGTCGCCCGAGGGCCACGCCCTGCGCCTTGAGCGCGATCTGCGCCGCGCCGAGGCTGTAGACGCCGGCGCTCTGCCAGCCCGGGACCGGAGCGACGCGATCGGATGCGCCGGTGGCAAGGATCAGGCGGTCATAGTTGACTAGCTGCACGCCGTCCTCCCCCAGCACGTGCAGCCGTCCCTCCTGCGCGGCGATGACCGAACTCGCTGCGCAATGGGTAAGGCGCCCCTCCTTGGCCAACCGGTCGAACAGTTCATGCAGCGAGCGCGCCTTCGCCGCCTCCGAGCCATAGAGCTGCCCCGGCGTGCGGACGAATCCGTCCGGTGGGCGACGATAGATCTGACCGCCGGCGCGATTGCCTTCGTCGATCACCATCGGGTGCAGCCCGGCCTCGACCAGCACCGCCGCGGCCCTTATGCCAGCCGGACCGGCGCCGACGATCACGATCTTCGGCGATGAAGCGTCGCTCACGGCCAGCTCTCCGGCGGCGTCGTGCGCAGCCGCATGCCCTCATCGATAGGGGTTGTGCACGCGCGCAGGCGCGGCCCCTCTTCCTGCCAGACCCAACAATCCTGGCAGGCTCCCATCAGGCAGAAGCCCGCGCGGGGTTCAGGCCCGAACTCGGACTTTCGTAAGGCTTGTCCCGACGCCAGCATGGCGGTCAGCAGCGTATCGCCGGCCAGCGCGCTGCGCATCTCGCCATCGAGGAAGAAATTCACCTCTACCCGGTCGCGCTCGGCCAGCCGGACGATGCGGCCGGCGCTGATCATTCAGCGGCCTCTCGCACCGGGCGAGGACGCGGCAGTTCGGGGAACCGTTCGCACGCCGCATCGAAGGCCGCCTGCACGCCCTCCGGCCCGGAGCGCCCTCTCATGCGGCGGAAGATCTCGGTCTTGGCGAAGAACCGCCAGTGGATCGGCAGGTCCCTCAGTATGGCGGTGAGCCGGTCGTATGCCGCAGGGGTCCATTGCGCTTCGTAGCCGTCGCGCTCTGGACCGAAATGGAAATGGCCGGCGGACGGCTTGTGCCGCGCGCGCAATTGCCCCGTAGCCTGCTCGTCGACTTCGCCGTCGCGGATGACGACGCCATAGTCGCGCTCCGCCGATGCCTCCGAAACATAGCCGCGCCGAACGTCCTGTGCGACCCGCCAGGGTTCGCGCAGATGCGGATCGCCGCGCCCGCCGCCTCCGGCGGAGCGGATATCGAGCAGGTCGCCGGGCTGCAGCACCGCGGTGTCGATGTTGCCCAGCCGCCGCTCGTGCTCGGTCCCCGGATTGACGACCATGTCCGACAGGCCGGCCGCCTTGCCGCCCAGCACGCCCCAGGGACGGAAAAAACTGCGGTCGCGGTTGCGCGCCGTGATCCTGGAGTCGGGCGCGAAGACGCGGAAGGCCATCTCGGTCGCCAGCCCGCCGCGCCAGCGGCCCGCCCCGCCGCTGTCCCTGGCGAGCCCGTATTTCACGAATTCGACCGGGGTCTCGGTCTCGGTGATTTCGATCGGCGTGTTCTTGAGATAGGCGGCATCGGCGCCCGAACCGTTGGTGCCATCGCGATGCGGCATCGCACCGCCGCCACCGACCACCGGGTTAACCGCGGCGATGACCGTCCGGCTGCTGCGCTCGTCGACAGTCATGACGTTGACGATGCAGTTGTTGCCGGCCGGCGCCGCGGGCAGGCGCTCGGGCACTGCTTGCG
>NZ_RZSG01000930.1:0-2134 GCF_003997725.1 Mesorhizobium sp. M4A.F.Ca.ET.050.02.1.1 | reverse complement strand
GTGCTTGCGCGAGGCGGCGCGCAGCGAAAACAGCCGTTCTTCCGCCTTCTCCAGCCGTTGCGGATCATATTCGGTGGCGCGCAGCGCCGCCTCGACGCCCGACTGCGCCGCATCGAGCGACAGCATCGCCTCGTCGAGCGACTTCACCACGTCGTCGAGCAGGCCCGGCGCCTCTCCCGCCTTGCGCTGCAGGCGCCTGAGCAGGCTGGCCAGCTGCGGCAGCGGCGAGGACGGTCCCGAAAGCACGTCCTGCGCGTCGTGGATTTCCGCGGCTATCTTTTCCGCCCGCATCATCGTGGCGCGCAGTTCGGCAAGCTCGCTCTCCTCGCCCGGCTGCGGATCGAGCTTCGCCAGTTCGGCGACGGAGGCGCGCAGATAGTCGGCTTCGCGCGCCGCGGCCTCGACCTTGGCGCGATGCTTGGCAAGGTCCTGCTCGCAGCCGCGCCAGTAGCGCCAGGCTTCGCCCGTCGCGCGCGCGGCGCCGAGATGGCCGCCGAAACTGTCCAGCAATTCGCGATGCGCGCCCGGATCGACCAACGCCCGCTCGTCGTGCTGACCATGGATCTCGACCAGCACATGGCCGATATCGCGCATCAGCGTGACACTGGACGGCTGATCGTTGACGAAAACGCGCGTGCGGCCGTCGGCCGTCTGCACGCGGCGCAGGATGATGTCGCCGTCATCCTCGATGGCGTTGTCGGCAAGCAGCGCGCGGGCCGGATGGTTGCGCGGCACGTCGAACACGGCAATGACCTGGCCTTGCGCAGCGCCATGGCGCACGAGTGCTGCATCGCCGCGCGCGCCGAGTGCCAGGGACAGCGCATCGAGCAGGATTGATTTGCCGGCGCCGGTCTCGCCGGTGAGTACCGAGAGGCCGGGCAAGAAGTCGATGTCCAGCTTCTCGATCAGGACGATATCGCGGATCGACAGCCTGGACAGCATCGCGGATGTCAGGCGCCGGTGATCAGCTTCCCGGCCTTGGATATCCACGACCCGGCATTTTCGCGCGGCTCAAGCCCATTGCTCTGCAGGAGCTTGTAGGAATCCTTGTACCACTGGCTGTCGGGATAGTTGGTGCCGAGCACCGCCGCGGCGGTCTGCGCTTCCGAGGTCAGCCCCATGGCGTAGTAGGTTTCGGTCAGGCGCGCCAGCGCCTCCTCGACATGGCGAGTGTTGGAATAGGTTTCGACAACGGTGCGGAAACGCTTGACGGCGGCGATGTATTCGCGGCGCTCGAGATAGTAGCGGCCGATCTGCATCTCCTTGCCGGCAAGCTGGTCGGTGGCGAAGCGGATCTTCTCCTTGGCGTCGTCGACATATTCTGACGTCGGCCAGCGCGTCACCAGATCCTGCATCGTCTGCACGGTGAGGCGAGCTTCCTTCTGGTCCTGCGTGACGTCCTTGATCTGACGGTAGTAGCTCAGCCCGATGATATACTGGGCGTAGGCGGCGTCATCCGTCGACGGGTAGAGGGTCAGATAGCGCTTGGCCGAGCCGATCGCCTCGTCGTAGTGGCCGGCGCGATAGTCGGCGAAAGCGCCCATCACCATCGATTTGCGGGCGAATTCCGAATACGGGTGCTGGCGGTCGACCGCGTCGAACTTCTTGCTCGCCTCGTCCAGGCGGCCGGCATTCAGATTGGCGAGGCCCTGATTGTAGAGGACGTCCGCCGGCTCGGTCTGATCGACATAGGTCGACAGGTCGACGTCCTTCTCGGAGGACATGCAGGCAGACAGGACGAGCGATGGAACAACCACCGAAAGCGCCAGGAAAACAGCCCGGCGCGGCGCTTTCGATTGACCAACTCGCTTGAAGAACATGATTGGATTCCGCCCTTTCGGCGTCATTTCAGTCGTCATTTCGCTCTGGGGCAGCAGCCATAGACCATAATCGCCTTGCCCGGCAACGCTATCTCCGGCCAATCGCACATTTTTGTGGCGATTTGGCACTGCCGCCGCAATGGTACGATTTCACCCTGCTGGTGATGCATCCATGCAACACCGGTCGGCCGCCACAAAGCCGGAAAATCGTTAAGAATCAGATCATCCAGGGCGCGTAGAGCGGCGCACTCACGGCAATCATTTCGGCGCTGCGACCACGCTCGCGACGTGTGGTTTCGACGATCTCGAATGCA
>NZ_RZSG01000092.1:0-12496 GCF_003997725.1 Mesorhizobium sp. M4A.F.Ca.ET.050.02.1.1 | reverse complement strand
GTATAGGTCGAGTTGCACTGGATGATCCTATCTGCCAAACCCTCCGGCAGGTTAAGGAAGGTGATGGCGTGGCGGAAATTCTGGTCGACGCTTTCGAGAAAGCCTGCGGAGTTAGCTTTCATAATTCACCTTGTGATTGGCGCAGTTGTTTGCGACGCTATTCGCAATTCTCTGCGGCGCTCGCGGAGTGCTTGCGTCAGATGATCGTCGACTGAGTCCCAGAACCGCCTGCAGATTTCGGACAAAGCTGCCACTGCATCGTCCGCGAGAGGAGGACGTGGATCAACGAGAAGAGGTGACGAGCGGCGTCTAGATCGATACCTGCTACGGAGGCGAGTCGCTCCTTCAGGAGGGCAGCAGCGTCGTTGTGAATGCTCCGGCGACTCATCTCGATGGCTTCAAGTCGGTCGGGGCCCGGATGACGGACGGCATCGAAGTAGCTCTCGCATATCCGGGTATAGTCCCTGATGATCCGGCGGAACGAACCGAGCGATATACTTTGGCTTCCAACGTGTGCTCCCGTGTCCGTCGAGATTTGAATAATAGAAGGCTTGAATCCGCCGATGTGATTTTCAGACGAAACGGTCCTCGATGGGCGTATCCTAGGCACGCACTTACTGTTCTCGACCAGATCTTGCACGGCAATGGCTCGTTCGCGCTCCACGCGCCCATCATGGTTGACCGTGGAAGGGTCCAAAGACACATCGCAAAAAAACTCAGCGGCGTCCATGGCTTCTCCCCTCTCCTCAATTGCCTCCAAACGCATTGTTGATCCTCATGCCGTCTCGGATGCGGAGCGTAGCCAGACTCCTGTATGAGCCTCGCCGGTTCATCTCGAGGGGGCACCCTCAGGTTTATCGGGCAGCCTGCGCTTTCGCAGAGCTGCCCTCATTTTTGCTAGGCCAAGGCGCCGGACTTCTTCCCCGTCCAGGTGGCGATGTAGTCCATCAGGCCGGGGCTGAGGCAGTCATAGGGCTCGAGCCCGATCGACTTCAGCTGCGCGCGGATGCCGTCCATGCGGCTCGGATCGACGCCGGATTCGATGATCGACGACACGAAGGCGGCAAAGCCCGGCGGCGACCAGCCGTCCTCCTCGAAGCGCTCGGGATGGATGAAGGACAGGCCCTTGAAGGCATGGTCGCGCTCGACCGGGCCGTACATGTGGACGCCGCAGCCGGTGCAGGCATGGCGCTGGATCAGCGCTGCCGGATCCACCACCTTCAGCTTGTCGCCGTTCTCGGTGACGGTGACATCGCTGGTGCCGGCAACGGCCACGACCGAGAAGATGGCGCCTTCCGGCTTCCAGCACTTGGTGCAGCCGCAGGCGTGGTTGTGGGCGATCTGGCCCTTGACCTTCACCTTCACCGGATTGCTGGTGCACAGGCAGACCAGCGTGCCGCCCGAGAAGCTTGCGCTTTCCTTCGGCAGGCCGTTGTCGATCGAGTGATGCAGTTTTTCCGCCATTCCTACTTCCTCCCATGTTGACCACAGAGGTCGCGGGCATGATGGCCCGCGGCCGGTGGCATTGCTTCAGTAAACCACGACACTGCGGATCGACTTGCCCTCATGCATGAGGTCGAAGCCCTTGTTGATGTCTTCGAGCTTCAGCGTATGGGTGATCATCGGGTCGATCTGGATCTTTTTGTCCATGTACCAGTCGACGATCTTCGGCACGTCGGTGCGGCCGCGCGCGCCGCCGAAGGCGGTGCCCATCCAGGTGCGGCCGGTGACCAGCTGGAACGGCCTGGTCGCAATCTCCTGGCCGGCGCCGGCGACACCGATGATGACCGACTTGCCCCAGCCGCGATGCGCGGCCTCCAGCGCCTGGCGCATCACCTTGGTGTTGCCGGTGCAGTCGAAGGTGTAGTCGGCGCCGCCGATCTGGTCGGCGCCGCGCTTGGTCATGTTGACCAGATAAGGCACGATGTCGCCGTCGATCTCCTTCGGATTGACGAAATGCGTCATGCCGAACTTCTCGCCCCAGGCCTTCTTGTCGTTGTTGATGTCGACGCCGATGATCATGTCGGCGCCGGCCAGGCGAAGACCCTGGATGACGTTGAGGCCGATGCCGCCGAGGCCGAAGACGACCGCGGTGGCGCCCTGCTCGACCTTGGCCGTGTTGATCACCGCGCCGATGCCGGTGGTGACGCCGCAGCCGATGTAGCAGATCTTGTCGAAGGGAGCGTCGGGATTGACCTTGGCCACCGCGATCTCCGGCAGCACGGTGAAGCTGGAGAAGGTCGAGCAGCCCATATAGTGGAACAGCTTTTCGCCATCGACCGAGAAGCGCGAGGTGCCGTCGGGCATCAGGCCCTGGCCTTGCGTGGCGCGGATGGCGGTGCACAGATTGGTCTTGCGCGACAGGCACGACGGGCACTGCCGGCATTCGGGCGTGTAGAGCGGGATGACGTGGTCGCCCTTCTTGACCGAGGTGACGCCCTTGCCGACGTCGACGACGATGCCGGCCCCCTCATGCCCCAAGATCGCCGGGAAGATGCCTTCCGGATCGGCGCCAGACAGCGTGAACTCGTCGGTGTGGCAAATGCCCGTCGCCTTGACCTCGACCAGAACCTCGCCCTCGCGCGGCCCTTCCAGCTGCACGGTCATCACTTCAAGCGGTTTTCCAGCTTGTACGGCAACGGCGGCGCGAACGTCCATACATCTTCCCTTCCATGGCGCGCTTGCGGTTGATGACGCTATCAGTTCAAGAGCCGCGCGTGATGTCCCGAGGGATGCAGCCCACAGGCAGTTGTTCTCGGGTCGTCTAGTAGCTACGTTATCTGCGCCTCTTTTCAGCCGCCTAAGTGCTTCAAGACAGCTTTTTCCCGCGGTCTCGCAGGATCTCGCGCACTGCATTTATTCCTGGCAGCCCACTGACGCTTCCCCCAGGATGACAAGACGAGCCGCATTGGTAGAGGCCCTTAACCGGCGTCCTGTAGTCGGAGTAGTGAGGGTATGGCCTGCGCGAGAACAGTTGATCTGGGGTCATCTGTCCATGCAGGATATTGCCACCTGGTATGTTAAGAATACTCTCAATGTCCGTCGGCAATAGGACCTGGTAGTCGATGATGTCGTTTGTGAACCCAGGAACAAATTCATCGAGCACTCGCCACACGGTCTTTACGAATTCCGTTCGGCGGGTCGACCACTCACCTTCGCGAAGTTTGTAGGAGACATGGCCGCCATAAAGGTTCACGACGTGCTTACCCTCAGGGGCCATACTCCTGTCAAGGTGAGTGGGGGTCGCAACAGTCATCCATGGTAGTTGAGCGAAGCTTCCGTATTTAGCGTCGTCGTAAGCCTTTTCCAGGTAATCTATGGTTGGACCGATATGCACAAAAACCGGGACAGGCGCGCCGGCGTTCGTTCCCAGGGCTTTGAGCTGTGGCGGTCGATTGCAAGCGACATTAATCTTCCAGTTCGTGCCGAAGGTGTTGAATTTTTCAAGCGACTGAACAAGCTCGTCAGGGAGATGTTTGCGATCTACAGCCTTACCGAAGAGGACTTTCGTATGCATGCTACTCGCGACAATTCCAGTGCGGAATTCGCGTCCGTCTTTCGTCGCGACGCCTTTGACCTTTCCACCTTCGACGATTACCTGCTCGACCTCGGCATCGGTGTGAATCTCGACACCCAAGCGCTGAGCGGATGCTGCTAATGCCTTCGAGACAGTCCCCATGCCCCCAATTACGTGTCCGCGCTCCACCTCGTCGGAATAATCGGTAAGCATATTATAAAGGCAACCGAGTGCAGATCCTCGAGAATGAGGACCCACGAAATTTCCGACGCCCGCTGGGTAGGCGAACAGCGCGCGCACAGCATCATTCTCGAACCAATGGCTAAGATACTCATCTGCGCTTTGGGTCATAAGTTCCACGAAGTCGAACAGCTTGGTCCTCAAACCAAAGTTCCGCCAAGAGAAAGAGAGTGTCTTGGTGATATCTCGGAAATTTGAAGCCGTGGGATCAGGGGGAACCTCTGTGCCGAGGTGGCGCATATATGCCGCGAGTTTGTTGTGAAATTCGACAAACTTGGGGTAGACTTCAGCATCTTTTCTGGAAAATTGAGCGATGTTCTTCGCCGTTGCCGCGTCATCGGAATTTGTTATCAAGCACCGACCGTCTTCCGTGGGGCTGAAGAGGTCGCCATAGGAAACTGCTTTCAGACCAAATTTCTCAAGCTCGAGATCTTTTATGATCCGAGGGTACAAATGCTGCAAGCCGTAAGAGAAGACAGAAAACTTGAAGCCGGGAAAAACCTCGTCCGAAAATGCCGCGCCGCCGACGGCATGCCGTCGTTCCAGTACAGCGGTTCGCATGCCCGCCCGCGCCAAGTACGACGCGCAAACAAGGCCGTTGTGCCCGCCACCCAATACGATCGCATCATAACCGCTTGCCATACATAGCTCCTCTTCGACGCCTGCCCGGCATCACACCCCTTGTATCCCTCGCGCAGTATGCGGTGGCCGATTCAAAGATGCGGCTTTGGGAGCAGCCACCTGTGGCCATCGTGAATTTGCTGCCGCAAGACGCTCTCTCACGTCATTGAAAATGAACATCGTTCTGCTATTAAACGGGCACGGCATAGCTTGTCAAGAGAGTCACTGCTTATTTATCGAACATCGTTCCGCTTTTCCGTGTTGAAGGCGGCCCACGGACTACTGCATCGGGAACGTGATCCGTTTGGCAATGCGTAGAACAGCCGTGGACGCCGATGCCGAGATTCTACCCAAACCCCGTGACTGAACGTCGCTGGGAGATTACCTCCCCGGAAGCTAGGAGTTCGTAAGCGCCGAGCGGACGGCCAAGGCTCTCGATACGGTTCTCACGCCCTCCGATGAATGATCAGTCAGCGTATTGTAGAGTGAGACGTGTACTGATCCAGCCACGCTGAGAGATGGTCGATGGTCGAGCAAAGGCTCACCGGATGCATCGCTCGTGTCCAGAGAGGACCGACAGACAACGGTGATCAGATAGGTTGCAAGTGGGTTCTCTGAATCGTCGCGCGTGACATCATGGATGCGGGTGTTAGTCGACCGTGGCTAACTCGGTGCCGACGGCGACTGTGGTGCCGGCACTCTTACTGAGCCGGATGCGGCCT
Source organism: Mesorhizobium sp. M4A.F.Ca.ET.050.02.1.1 (assembly GCF_003997725.1). Lineage (NCBI taxonomy): Bacteria > Pseudomonadati > Pseudomonadota > Alphaproteobacteria > Hyphomicrobiales > Phyllobacteriaceae > Mesorhizobium > Mesorhizobium sp. M4A.F.Ca.ET.050.02.1.1. The sequence continues at coordinate 7,396 of NZ_RZSG01000092.1, read as the reverse complement.
GTCCTCGCCGCCAAGTTACCGGCTCCGCGCCAGGCGAAAAAGCGGTCTCATCAGGCCGCCCGCCGCTCGCGCATGGTACCGCGATGTTACGTGGATGCAGCGTAGTAAGGTATCCGTAAAGCAGCGTGCGCCCATATCCGGATTACTTCCTTCTTGCTAATCCAGGGATACGATCCAAGAGTGTTTGAGAGAGGCCACCATCAATTCCAATATTCTGTCCCGTCACATAGCGGTTCGTGGGGTCGATCAAGAACTCTACCAAGCGCGCAACATCCGAAGGCTGTCCGATAGCGCCCAAAGGCACAATGGCCTCGCGCGCCCTCAACATCCCTTCGTCCTGATACACTGCTTCAGTCATCGGGGTTCTGATCATACCGGGCGACACGCAATTGACCCGGATACCGTATTGTCCCCACTCAATCGCAAGCTGCCGACAAAGCATCGTTAGCGCGGCTTTCGCAGAGCTGTAAGCGCCGGTGCCACGATGGGGATGGCTGCCGGACTGCGATGATATCGATACGAAGCTCCCGCGGCTGTCGCACAAGTGGGTGAATGCAGCTTTCGCAAGCAACCAGCTCGCTCGACACGTAATAGCAAACATACGATCCCACGCGTCCAACTCCAGTGACTCCAGCGGAGCCGGGTCGGCAATGCCGGCATTGGAAACAATGGCGTCGAGACCGCCAAATTCTTCCACTGCCTTGGCCACCAATTCTGCAGGAGCTGGAGGTTGGCTAAGATCGGCTGTCACGATCACGACTGCGGAGCCCCGAAGCCGACAGGCGCTCGCCAAGTCTTCGACCAGCTCTGTCGACCGGCGCACACACATTACGAGAGAGAGAGCCTTGCCGTGTGTATTGGCGAGTTGCTCGCAGATCGCTCCACCGATCCCGGCGCTAACGCCTGTCACAAGTACATTCACGGAGGTCACCGCGTAACCTGAGGCTGGTCACGAGGAGGTACATTCGCGCTTCATGCGTTGCAAGGCTCGGCAAGGCGAAGTGGCTGGAGAGAACGGCGAAAGACGATCGACGATGGGCATGGCAAGACCTTTTTCGATGAAAGTGCTCGTCGGCGCAACAGCAGCTGGAGTCCGATATGTACCCCCGCCGCCAGTCTCGATGCGACACTTGGATAGGCAAAACAGCAGGAAGCTCAGTTTGACTATTGCCTGGCACAGCTCTAACCGTTTTGGGGGACGAGGACTGCAGCCTCAGTCGCGAAACGCAAACCTAGCATTTGGTTGCGCTCAAATCGGCGCGATTGATTTGGCTTTGCTAGGACAGTAAGGACGCCCATGGGCGTCTCAACGCCGAGGCGAACTGAACTCCCAAGGTAGACGATATTTTGTACCCGACCACGTAGCATCGCCTCACCGTCCGAGCAGATCTCGATTTCCTCCGGCCGCAGCATCAGTAGGTATGCCTGCCCGGTGGCTATGCTGATGTCGGGGCTGCTCCGTACCACCTGACCATCGGGCAGGCGGAACTCTCGCTCGGATGATCGCTCAACCGCTATCAAATTGGCCTCGCCCAGAAAATTCGCGACAAATTGGGTTTGCGGACGTCGATACAGGGTTTCTGGATCCGCTACTTGTTCGATCCGGCCATCCCGCATCACGGCCGCGCGGTTGGAGAGCATCAAAGCCTCTCCCTGATCGTGGGTCACATAAACGATTGTCAGGCGGAGCCGCTCCTGAAGGCTGAGGAGCTCCAGTTTGAGCTCGTCACGAAGGTTCTTGTCCAGTGCTCCCATCGGCTCGTCCATCAGAAGGACGTGCGGCTCATATACCAGTGCCCGGACCAAGGCGACGCGCTGGCGTTGTCCCCCGGAAAGTTGTTGCGGCAGTCTATTGGCGAACGTGTCGGCCGGGAGCTTTACCATGTCCATCGCGCGACGCACGCGGTCATTAGTCTCTGATTTCGACATGCGCCTAAGTTTGAGCGGATAGGCGATGTTTTCATAGACGCTCATATGGGGGAACAACGCATAGCTCTGGAAGACCATCCCGATCCCCCGAGCAAAAGGCGGAACTGAGGTGACATCCTTCTCGCCGATATGAATTGTTCCAGACGTCGCCCTTTCGAAGCCAGCCAGCATCATTAGTGCCGTTGTCTTGCCAGACCCTGACGGACCAAGCAGCGAAAGAAACTCGCCTGGCTCGATATCGAGGGAGACGTTGTCAACGGCCCGGATTAATCCGTACTCCTTGGTGAGATTGCTCATCTGCACACGCGAGCCGCTTATTGCACCTGCATTTGCTGACAACGGCACTCCTCCGACGCGATCTCGCGATTGCGAAAGTGTTGAATGTATGCCCACGAAACGTTCCTTTTGAGACGGATCTGACGTACGGCGGCTCGCTAAATCGCTGGGGCTGCCTCCGCCCACCGCCGCTGCCAACGCTGCAACTGACCCAGCAGTGACATCAACATTAACGCAATGATGATTTGAATCGTCGAGACAGCGGCAACGACGGGTGAAACAGCAAGCGAAAGGCTGGAGAAGACCCGAACAGGCAGCGTCGGTGTCATCGAACCAGACAAGAAGACCGTCACCACCACCTCGTCAAACGAGATCAGAAACGCGAACAATGCTCCTGTCATGATCGCCGGTAGATTGGCCGGAACGGTAACATCTCGGATGGCACGCCAGGGGTTCGCACCAAGGCTCAGCGCCGCGAGCTCAATACTGGGATCGTTGCGTGTCAAAGCGGACGACACAATGAGATAGACATAAGGTACGCCCAAGACCGTATGCATGATGGCGAGCCCAATGTTCGATCCAATCATGTTCAGGCTGAAGTACAAGGAATAACCGCCGGTCGCTAGGATGATCGGAGGAACCACGAGTGGGGCGATGGCAAAGACCTCAACGATCTGTTTTCCAGGCAACCTGGTACGCGCTATTCCAAATGCAGCCACACTGCCAATGAGTGTCGCGAACAGGGTTGCTAGAGAACCCACCAAGAGCGAGCGCAACACAGCTGCGTTCCACCGCTCGTCAAAAAGGAACTCCTCATACCAACGCCATGAGAACAAGTGGGGTGGGAATCTCAGAACTTCGTCCGTGCTAAAGGAAAGCCATATCACAACGAGTGTTGGCCCGATTAGGTAGAGAGCCACGAGAGCAATTAGTAAATATCGAAGACGGCGGATATTAATGGTGTCACCCATGCTCATCACCTCCTGTAATGTGATGCAATGGAGCCGATTTTTCTGGCAATAAGCAGCAAGCACAGCGTGACAGCCAAGAGAAGAACAGACATCACGGCTCCGCCCTTGAGATTATAGAAAGTCATGACCTCGGTACTGATCATGTTGGAGATCATCGCACTCCTCGGTCCTCCAAGAATTGCGGGAGTGATATAAAATCCCAATGAGATGACAAAGACCAGAACAGCTGCAACGCCTGCTCCTTGCTTGGTGAGTGGTAGAACGACCTTCAAAAACGTTTGCCGTCCTCGCGCGCCGCAGATTGCCGAAGCACGCAGAAGATCCAAGTCGAGTCCAAGAAGAATCGTGTAAATGGGCAAGATTGCAAATGGCAGCATTGCCTGTACCATACCGACCAAAACAACTGGCTCTGTATTAAGCATGGCCAAAGGGTGATCGATCAACCCTGCCTGGAGCAGCCCGGTGTTGATCATCCCATATCGGCTAAACAACGCTGTCCAGGCGTAAGTCCTGACGACAATGCTGGTAAAAAGCGGGAACACGATGAGCGCGAGAGCAATGGTCCGGACACTCGGCGAGCTCCTCCACATCGCATAAGCCATTGCGTATCCAACAACCACGCTTATGGCTGTGACCAATAGCGAAATGCGAATTGTTCGCAGCGCCACGATCTGAAATACCGGATTGCTGAGGACCTCGGAGAAAAGCCCGGCGGCCTCATTGAAGCCACCACTAAGGATGGCCATCATCAGCGCAACGATTGGCCCGAAGAAAAATATCCCGAGCAATATCAAGAGCGGGGAAACGCTGGCAAACCCAATCGGTCGAGAGAGGACGACCCCCCTGTCAACTTCCGCGACCGCGCTTCCCCGCCCTGCATTCATGTTATGATTCAATTGCATGTCACTCGATCAAGTGGACGTTTCGCCTACTTACTTGCCGACGTAGGCCTGCCAGGCCCTTCCCAGCTCTACCTGCTGCCTCGACATTGCCTCCAAGAGTGAGTCAGGCAGGGCGGTCAACACTGCTTGGGCTTCAGGCGTGACGCTGATAAACGGCTTCAAATTGTCTGGCAGGTAGGCCACGGAGTCAGGATTCGGTGAACTGTAGCCGACGAGCTTCGTGAATTCGGCCTGCCGCTTCGGATCCAGCATATACACCGCGAAGGCATCGAGCACGTCGGCGTTCTTCGTTCCCTTCGTGTAGGTGAAATAACCGGGGAACTGGATGCCGCCGTTATGCTGGATCTTCCATTGCGGGTTTGCCTGCGCCGCCTGGATGATTCTGCCGTCCCAGCATAGGCAATAGTCAACACTGTTATCGATCATTAATTGAGCCATCTGGCTGCCATTGGCCCAATACGCCGTGATTTGGTTCTTTATACGGTCAACGATTTTCAGGCAGCGATCGATATCAAATCCCTTGCTCAATTCTTCAACGCTGACTCCGTCGCTCAGAAGCGCCAAAGCGCAGACCATTTGCGCCTCTCCAGCCAGGGAACTTACGACTCGTGCACCTTTAATATTCGGATCAAAGAAGTCCTTGACGCTCTTGAGCGGCGCGATGTTATCGGCATTGCGATAGGAAACGGTCACGACCGAGTTGAGGACAGGCACTCCGTAGTCGCTCCTCAGCGCCTTAGGCAGCTTTTCGAGACCAGGAATTTTTGAAACGTCAATCTTTTCAATGAGTCCGTCCTTAATGAACTTCGGCATATATGGGGCATCGAGGCCCGACAGTCCGTCCCACTCGACATTCCCGGCCTTGACCTGCGCCGATACTGCGCCGATCATCGCGTCAACATCGGCTTCAACGAGTCGAATTTTCGCTCCGGTTTCCGCTTCGAATGGCTTGACATAAGCCTCTTCGAGAGCAGTGGTGTATTTACCGCCGGAACTCCAGAGAACCGCCTCCTTCCCTTTGAGGTCAGCAGCTTGGGTTGCCGAGCACAGCATGATCAATGCGGCGGTGATTCCGAATAAGCGCGTATGATGCGACAATGCTTTCAAGGTCGATTTCATTGATCTCTCCTTCGTCGTTTGCGCTAGTGAGGGAGTGCAGTCGCCGTCTGTTGGCCCCTCAGGAACGGCTCGCTGAGTTGATGCAACAAGGAGATTGACCCGCGAGATGGCAAAGCTACTGCCTGCGCGTTCCATCTCAAAAACCGCATGCGCGCACTCGACGTTTGAAGCCGCCTTTCGTGCGCGTTGACTTAGGCGGTCTCCTGGAAATAGGTGCTTTGGCCGATTCTGCCTGCCGCATGGAGCTGCGCCCTCCCTGTCGCCTTTTAGCGATCATTTTATTATTAGAACGATGTTCGAATTTAGAGCAGCGACTCAAAACATGTCAAGCCGATTATTTTCCCATACGCTCGACGGACCAGAGCGATTGCGACTGGCTACCATCTGCCCCCTACGCGTTGAAGGACGCATTGCGCTTCTGAGTGGTCCGTGGATGGGACTTCTGCTCGATAAGTAGAACCTATGGGCCCCCAGGAGTGTTGCATGATGCTTGTATGGGAACTGCGAAGTCAAAGAGCTTCGATCGTTGCCACCCACCATTCGCTTGTTCGGCCGGGCCGACCATTCCTTCGTCCCGGCCTGGCTTTCTCTGTTAAGAGCCATCCGGACCTGCCCCCCATGGAACTGGGTGCGCCGCCAAGAGATGCCGCTCCCCCTGGCAGCGTGGGCGAGCGATGACATGGCGGCGGCTGACGACGCGCTCGAGGGCTTGATGTCCGTCAAGACCTACCCGCCGTCCACTGGTGCGGACGTCTCCGCGCTGGATGGTGCGCGATGATTATTCTCTGATTGTGAGCATTGAAAATTCCCTAGTTGGCGCTGCTGCCGCCAGTTCGGCGGCTTTCGCTCCGATAGTCCGTTCCGGTCGTTGTGGGACGGGAGGGGCGCTGGTGGTCCAACTTGGAGGACTTGTGATGATATTGGATCTACACCATCAGGGCCTGTCCGTGACCGCAGTTGCTGGACGAAGGGGCAGCGATCCCAAGATAGAAGGCAGTCCATCTTCTCGGCCCGTCCGGCTATCTATGCCGCGCCTCGCTGCTCGTCGTCGACGAATTCGGCTATCTCCCAGTCGTGCCCGCGGCGGCAATCTGTTCTTCCAGCTCGTCAACGCCGCTATGAGAAGGGCGCCATGATCCTCACCTCAAACCGCGGATTTGCCAAATGGGCGAGGTCTTCGGGGGTCCCTGTCGTCGCAACCGCACCTCTTGATCGCCTGCTTCAACACGCCGTCGTTATCCAGATTGAGGGGTCAAGCTTCCGCCTCCGACAGCGCGCCGATCTCGTCCCCCGAGCACGTTGATCAAAAGCACCTATCGCGGCCGGCCCTCAGGAGTGAAATCCGACGATCAAAATGCCGGCTGGTCACCGCCACCCTTCGCCTTTCAGGTAGGGAAAATTGGACACGTTCGCGGAGATTTCGGCGCCCATTAACAGATAGTGGCGCTCGCCCGCAGCTGCTCATTGCGCTGTGGCGGATATTGAAGACAGGGGAGCTGCCTGACAGCGTTCGAGTCCGAACTCATATCGTGGCAACCGCTGCATAGTTGCGAGCAGGATAGGCGAAGAGTTCCGTCTGCCTGTTGGCGAGTCCGAGGTGGCGGGTGCCCGTTACATGACATGGTTCCAATACCCTGTCCAGATGGAGACCACCGCCTGGAGCCGGTTGTCGATGGGAATGACTGCAATTGTGGTTCGGGCTTCCTACGGCCCACCGAATACAAGGTCGCAGCGCACCTCTGTGCCCTACAAACCGGCTCCGCGCCAAACGAAAGAGCGGCCTCATCAGGCCGCCCGCCGCTGACGGGCCTCTGGTCGGCTCCGCCTCCCTCCGTCCCGCCGGCGGAACCAACCTTCAACCGAGATCATGAACCCAAGGGTGGGTCGTGGTCGAGTAGCTCAGCCGTTCGGCTTTCGCCCTCACAGATCCGGGCGGGCGGATTTCCCGCATCAAATGTGCTCGAACACATTTAGTGCCTAATGTGGCTTCGGTAGAGATGTGGCGCCGGCCGCCGCGGGCCAGAGGCGGCAGGCCGGTGACGACGCCGAGCGCCACATAACAAAGCGGGTTACAAGGACCGAAGGAAGTCCATCAGGGCCGGTTGATCACGCCATCGCTTTGGGATCTTGCCAAGACTCGGCGCCTCGCATTTTTCGAGCGCCTTCGCCTTAGTCTCGAAGTCGACCTCTGCATAGACG
>NZ_RZSG01000929.1:0-2142 GCF_003997725.1 Mesorhizobium sp. M4A.F.Ca.ET.050.02.1.1 | reverse complement strand
GGCGGGCAGTGCCCGCCGCTCTTGTTTTGTCCAACGTGAAGTTCAGGCCGCCTTCGCTGCCGCCATGTGCAGCGTGAAGGAGTGGCCGTCCGCATCGAAGATGTGCAGGTCGCCGGCATCGGCGTTGAGCCGCAGCACAGCACCTCGCTTGACCTCGACATTGCCCGGCAGTTTCGTCACCAGCGGCAGGTCGGCGCAGCCGATGTCGACATAGACGAGTTGGACCTCGCCAAGCTGCTCGACATAGTCCACCGTTCCCTCGAACAGATACTCCGTGCCGGTAGCGATCGCCAGGTCTTCCGGCCGCACGCCGAAACTTACCGCCGCGCCATTCGCCGAGGCAGGGGTCGCGATCGGAACCGTCGCCTTGCGGCCGCCGACATGGCTGATGATGGTCGGATCGCCGGCCTTTTCGATCTTCGCCGGCAGAATGTTCATGGCCGGCGAGCCGATGAACTGGGCGACGAACAGATTGCCGGGCCGCTTATAGAGCTCCATCGGCGTGCCGACCTGCTCGATGCGGCCTTCCTTCAGCACCACGATCCGATCGGCCAGCGTCATCGCCTCGACCTGATCGTGGGTGACGTAGATCATCGTGGTGTTCGGCATTGATTCCTTCAGCTTGGCGATCTCGATGCGGGTGGCGACGCGAAGTGCCGCGTCGAGATTGGACAGCGGCTCGTCGAACAGGAACACTTTCGGATTGCGCACGATGGCGCGGCCAATGGCAACGCGCTGGCGCTGGCCACCCGACATCGCCTTGGGCAGCCGGTCGAGATATTTGGTCAACTGCAGGATCTCGGCCGCCTGCCGCACCCGCTTGTCGATCTCGGCCTTGCTTTCCTTGCCGATCTTCATCGAGAAGGCCATGTTGTCGTAGACGGTCATGTGCGGATAGAGTGCGTAGGACTGGAACACCATGGCGATGCCGCGTTTCGACGGCGGCACGTCGTTGACTACCTCGCCAGCGATCTTGAGCTCGCCCGACGTGATCTCCTCCAGCCCGGCGATGGACCTCAGCAAGGTCGACTTGCCGCAACCGGACGGGCCGACGAAGACGATGAACTCGCCCGACTTAATGTCGAGGTCGATGCCATGCAGGATGTTGAGATTGCCGTATGATTTCTTCACTTGCCTCAGCGTGACATCGGCCATGATTTCCTCCCAATGACGTCCGTTTCAAAAACTCAGTCGATGCGGCCGAACCAGGCGCCGTAGCCGCCAAGGCGGATGGAGCCGGCGCCAGCTTGGCTCGAAAAACCGTGCCCCGGCAAGGGCTGAAGCGAGCCGCCGCCGAGATCGACCTCGGCCGGCTCGCTGCCCAGGTTGAAGACGCAGACGACACGCTCATTGCCCTCGCGGCGGGTGAAGGCGACGGTGTCGCCCGCGCTTTCGATGAAGTCGATATCGCCCTTGGCCAGCGCCGGATGCTGGCGGCGGAAGGCGAGGAAGCGCCGGTAGTGCTCGAGCAGTGAGCTTGGGTCGCCCTGCTGCACGCTCACAGCCTGCGAAAGATGCTTGCCGGGCACCGGCAGCCAGGGCTTGGCCGCCGAGAAGCCGCCATTCTTGGCGGCGGCATCCCACACCATCGGCGTGCGGCAGCCATCGCGACCCTTGAATTCGGGCCAGAAGCGGATGCCGTAGGGATCCTGCAGGTCCTCGAACAAGAGTTCCGCCTCGCCGAGGCCGAGTTCCTCGCCCTGATAGAGGCAGACCGAGCCGCGCAGCGACATCAGCAGCGCCGAGATAACCTTGAGATAGGCGGTCGGATCGGCCTCGCTGGCGGCCCAGCGCGAGGCCGGCCGCATCACGTCGTGATTTGAGAAAGCCCAGCACGACCAGCCGTCGCTGGCGACCTTGCCGAAGGCCTCCAGCACCGCGCGCACCTTGGCGGCGCTGATCTTCTCGGGTGCGAGGAAGTCGAAGGAATAGCACATGTGGACGCGCTTGCCGCCGGCGGTGTAGGCGGCCACCACTTCCAGGCCGCGCTGCGAATCGCCGACTTCGCCGACCGCTGCCTGCGCCGGATATTCGTCGAGCAGGGCGCGGAAGCGTTCGAGGAAGCCGAGGTTCTCCGGCCGGCTCTTGTCGTAGATATGGTCCTGGTAGTTGTAGGGGTTGACAGCCGGAGCCGTCTGGTCG
>NZ_RZSG01000928.1:0-2145 GCF_003997725.1 Mesorhizobium sp. M4A.F.Ca.ET.050.02.1.1 | reverse complement strand
CGAGAATCCCAGTTATCGAGCAACCGCACCAGATGCCTCGTTTGGTAGAGGACGAAGCGTGTCATTACGCACCGCTGCAGCGGCTACCGCTGCGGCCAGCGTTTTTTCCGATCTAGATAGGCCGCTACCCATAGCGCCCCAACCCCGGATATCGGCCTGCGCGTCTCCGGCGGTTCGCCTGCAGCGGACATCTTAACTGACGGACGGCACGGAAAGGAGAGAGAGGCCGTAAGTACTCACTTCATGCTAGACGTTGCTGGTTCTTAGTGTCGTTGGAATGTTGCTTCTCGCTGACAGATCAAGTTATGTTCTGTTTATTTGGCAGATTCGTCGACTTATCGGGTGGAGGGGTGATTGGTTCAACTTCGCATGGCCGACAAGAATTTACCGGCAGTGTTGAGGGATGTCGTCGACTACAGGAAATCAGGCTTGAGTCTGAATCACGTCGTAGGGTGCCCTCTCGATTGTGGTTATTGCGTGCGCCATCTATTCGACAATTATGACATGAAAAAACCGCACTTAGTTATGTCGGACGACAATGCCGTCGAAACCTTGGTGACCCACTGGGCCTTTCGAGCTAACACAACGCCGCTTCAGATATTCAACAGAGCGACCGATCCCTTCCTGCCCGGCGTCAAAAATCACCTTTTCGCCTGCCTCGAGGCTTTGGATGCAAAGGGGCTTTCGAACCCAATGCTGATAATCACGCGCTGGAATATCGATGCAGACGATGTCACTCGGCTTGAACGCCTATCCAACCTGCGCGTTACAGTGTTGATCACTTGGTCTGGCATCAATGACCAACGCATAGAACCCGTTGACAGCGCCATCGCCGAGAGGTCCCTAGCCATCCTTGCCGATCACAAAGGACGGACTAAATCGGTCCTCTATTGGAGACCGTTGATAGCAGGAGTTAACGATACCGATTGGCATCTGCGCCGCGCAAGTGAGCTTGCCGAAATGGCAGACGCGACCGCCTTCACCGGCCTTTTCTATAGGGAGCAGATCAAGGCCCACTTCGAGGCCGCAGGCGTGCCCGAAATGTATAAAACCATTGCGCGCCGCAAGATCTTGCCGCGAGAATTGGAGCTTAAGGTGATCGCCGCTTTCGGGGCACAACCATTGTTCCGCAAAACTTCATGTGCAGTTGCGTTCGCCCATGGTATCGCAGACTATAATGGCCATTTTGGCATTCGGGAAGTTTGCGACATTTGTCCAGCCCGTCAGCTGGCGATATGCGCGCAACACCATGTGAGGCCGGATCCCGGAACTGTCGCAGCCCTTGCGGCCTCTGTCGGTTTGGGCACCGCCGATATTCGCATCAGCGAACGGAACATCGAAGTTCTCGGTAGCCGAGAGCAGCAGCGGTATTTTATGCAACACGCATTGAACTATCAGGTCCATGATCGGGCGCAGCCTCATCACCACGGCAGACACGGCAGAGCGGAAGTCGGATGGGAATAGAGAACGAGACTTTCTTTGTTATGGACGTAGAAGGGAGCGGCGCTACTCCACCTGAAATCGTTGAGCTAGCGATCACATCAGTCAACGATCTGAAAATCGGAGCGCGGCGGTGGGAGTGGCGCGTGCAACCGAATGGACCAATAGCTGCCGCCGCAACACGCATTCATGGCATTACGCTAGACGACGTCGCAGAGGCGCCTTCGATTGACGATATCGCCGGCGAGATAATGACTTGGACAGATGGACAGAGGATCATTGGGCACAATGTCCGCGTCGAGCTCGAAATCATTTCCAGATCGATCCCAGACTGGAAGCCTTCGATGGCAATCGACACCCTTCGGTTGGCGAAGGCAATTCGTCCGGGGCTGACATCCTACGGGCTTGAGAATCTCAGCCAGGCTCTGAACATTTCGGAAGAAGCGGAGCGACTAACCGGAGGACGCCATCACTCAGCAGCCTTCGATACCGTGGTCACAGCACTTCTGTTCATCGAACTCATCTCCAGCTTGCCAACCGACTCAAGAATGACGGCTTTGATGGATGCCGATATCCTCAACAATCGCCAAGGGGTGCTTCTGTGAAAAAGCCTCCCTTCATGATCGGAATCGCTGGGACACATTCAACGGGCAAATCTACCTTTGTCGGCAGCGTGGCCAAAAAACTCGCAGGTCGCGGTTTGAG
>NZ_RZSG01000927.1:0-2146 GCF_003997725.1 Mesorhizobium sp. M4A.F.Ca.ET.050.02.1.1 | reverse complement strand
ATCGTACTCGTAGCGGATCCTCTGGCGCCCGCGCAGTTGGAGATTGGCGAGCGTCACTTCGCGGCCTGCCGCGTCGCGGTGGCGCTTGCCAGTCGAAGTCGTACCATAGTGCCGGCCGTGCAGCTTGAAAGCATGGAGATGATAGTCCTCCCTCTTGCGGAACGAGCAGCCGGCGCCATAACATTGGCGTGATTCGTCGCAAGCTCACTTTGAATTGGTACACTTCGGTATTTTTCAACGTCGGACATGGCGGTCAGGCTAACTCAGAGCCGACGAGACCCCCAACTTTTTCATGCTCCCCTTGTAGGCCGCGACCCCGCGCATCAGGACTCGCCGGAACGGCGAGGGTCGGGCGGCGTCATTCTGCGCGGAATGGCGTCCTTTGTGACCTTTCGACGCCGCCGGCGCAGGTCGGCGAGCGCGTTATGCGAGACGCGATGCCTCTTCGAAATACGTGCCGATGATGGCGGCGACGCTCTCGCTGGCAACGGGCGGGCTGAACAGGAAGCCCTGCAACTCGCCGCATTTCTCGGCGCGCAATGCCTCCAACTGCGCGACCGTCTCCACACCTTCGGCCGTTGTATCGATGCCGAGGCTGGCGCCAAGTCCTATGACGGCACGGACGATGGCGAGCGACTCTGGACACCGGCCGATCTCGCGGACAAACGATCGGTCGATTTTGAGACGGTTGAACGGAAACTGCCTGAGATAGCTCAGGCTGGAGTAGCCAGTGCGAAAATCGTCGAGTGCAATGCGCACGCCCAGCGAGCGAAGCTGCTTGAGGATGGCGAGGTTGGTGCTGCTTGCCGACAGCAGCACCGACTCGGTGATCTCGATCTCAAGCTGGTGCGGCTCCAGCCCGCTTCCGGCCAGGGCCAGTCCGACCGTTCCGACGAGGTCCCCTTTGCGGAACTGCACCGGCGAGACGTTGACGGACAGCACCAGCTCTCGCGGCCAGGTTGCCGCCTCTCGGCATGCCACCGCAAGCGCCCAGCGGCCGAGCTCGTCGAGCTTGCCGGTTTCCTCCGCGATCGGAATGAAATCCGCGGGCGACACCATGCCCCGGCGCGGATTGTGCCAGCGGAGCAGGGCCTCGAACCCGCGCAGCTTTCCGGTTTGCGTCCGGATGATGGGCTGGTAATGCAACTCGAACTCGCGGTCGATTTCGGCGCCGCGCAGCTCTATCTCCAGCGCACGCCGCTCGCGCTGGCGCATGTCCATCCCGGCCTCGAACCAGCGGAAGGTGCCCTTGTCCGATTGCTTCGCGCGGTACAGGGCGAGATCGGCGCATTTCAGCAGGCTGTCGATGTCAGCGGCGTCGTCTGGGATCATCGCTGCGCCGATACTCGCGCCGATCACTATCTCGGCGCCGTCGACCTTCCGTATAGCGGTAAGATCGCGGATGACGCGCTGGCCGAGCTCCTCGACGTCGGAGCGGCATTCGACGGCCGGCACCAGGATCGCAAATTCGTCGCCGCCGAGCCTGGCCACCACGTCGGTTTTGCGCACCAGTTCTTTCAGCCGGGCGGTCACCTCTATGAGGAGTGCGTCGCCTGCCGCGTGTCCGAGCGTGTCGTTGACTGTCTTGAAATTGTCGAGGTCGATCAGCACCACGCCGAACCGCCGTCCGTCCTGCTTGAGGCTGACCACCGCCCGCTCCAGCTCGCACGTGAAAACCGTTCGATTGGCCAGTCCCGTCAATGGATCATGATGAGCGAGGTAAGTGATATGGGCTTCGGCGCGCTTGCGCTCCGTAATGTCCACGATTGTCGATAGTATTGCCACCTGATGATCTACGAGGGTTTCGCTTGTGTACTCGATCACATCGAGTTCGCGACCGTCGGCGGTGCGGTGCCGAAGCACCATCTCGCGACCGTCGCTTTCGCGGATGGTGGTGCCATCCACGCGGATTTCGGCAAGGCTGCGGTCCAGGAAGTCGCTGCGGCTGTAGCCGTAGAGACGCAGCGCCGCTTCATTGACGTTGAGAAAGTTGCCGGTCGACTGGCTGCGCACGAACATCGGAACCGGATTGTCGTCGAAAAGAGAGCGGAAGAGGGTCTCCCGCCCCTTCAGGTCGCGAATGTCGGTGAGAGTGACCACCAGCACGCCGCCGGCGATGTCGACACCGACCTTGAGACCGATCCTC
>NZ_RZSG01000926.1:0-2152 GCF_003997725.1 Mesorhizobium sp. M4A.F.Ca.ET.050.02.1.1 | reverse complement strand
GTGTTACTGTCGCCGCATGACCAGGCGATTCCTTGTCTGTGGCGAAAGTGCCACGCTTAGACCTCGCGTTAACCCCAGGCGGGGCTCTGGCGTTCACGGCGAAACTATTGCTGGTTCAAGCTATCAATCGCCGCGTGAACGCAGGGCAAACATGTAGATTATTCTGAAGTTGCATGACGCTGCCGATCGAGCCGTCTCAATTTGTATTCATTCCAATTCGGAATGAACTTCTGAATAGATGTCGATATCGAAGCCGGCAGAAGGATGGTTTGATCGCATTCAGATCCCGCGAGCAGCCGATAGCGTCGGCTGCTTCTTTCTCCGGTTGGCATTCGGGAGGTCCGTATGACCATGCATGCTCAGATGAAGTCGCTCAGAATGACTTCGATGACGGTCCACGCCGACGAGATCCGGTCGCTGTTTTCGAATGCCATGTCGGAGATGTATCGCACAGAGGTGCCTCAGTATGGCACCCTCATTGGGCTGGTAACCGACATCAACACTACAACGCTGGCGAGCGACCCGGAGCTGGAACAGGCATTGCGCCGCACCCACGAGCTGGACCGGCTCGGTGTCGAGCGTCACGGCGCCATTCGTCTCGGCACGCCGGAAGAACTCTTCAACATCCGCCGCATCTTCGCGGTGCTCGGCATGCATCCGGTCGGCTACTACGATCTGTCGGTCGCTGGCGTGCCTGTCCATTCCACGGCCTTCCGCCCTGTGGAAGACGATGCCTTGCGAAATAACCCGTTCCGCGTTTTCACCTCGCTTCTTCGCCTCGAGCTGATCGAGGACGAAGCGCTGCGCAAAATGGCGGCCGGGATACTGGCGCAGCGACAGATCTTCACCCCGCGCGCACTCGAACTTGTCGAGGTCTTCGAGGCCGAGGGCGGCCTTGAGCAGGCTGAGGCCGAGGAGTTTGTACGCGAGGTTCTCGAGACTTTCCGCTGGCACAGCGACGCCACCGTGACGCTTGCCACCTACAACAAGCTGCACGGCGCCCACCGGCTGATTGCCGACGTGGTGAGTTTCCGCGGACCGCACATTAACCACCTGACGCCGCGCACGCTTGACATAGACGCTGTTCAGGCTGGCATGCCCAAACGCGGCATCACGCCCAAGGCGGTCATTGAGGGCCCGCCGCGTCGCGAGTGCCCGATCCTGCTTCGCCAGACCAGCTTCAAGGCGCTCGAGGAGCGAATCGAGTTCAAAGCAGCAGACGGGGCCTTGGTAGAGGGCAGGCACACAGCCCGGTTCGGTGAAATCGAGCAGCGCGGCGTGGCGCTGACGCCGAAGGGGCGCAAGCTCTATGACAGCTTACTGGCCTCAGTTCGCCGCAAGGTCCAGGTTGGGATTCGAGGTTCTCATGCCGGGGCGTACGAGAGTCACCTGGCAGAGCGATTCAAGGAGTTTCCCGACAGTTGGAGCGCACTTCGCGAACAAGGACTCGCCTATTTTCGCTACGCACCGACTTGGGAAGGCCTTGCCGCTGCTGCAAGCAAGCAGATCCTGCGATCAGTCGATGAGCTTGTCGCAAGCGGCCATTTGCATTTCGACCCGATCATCTATGAAGATTTCCTGCCGGTCAGCGCCGCGGGCATCTTCCAATCGAATCTCGGTACCGACGAGCAGCAGAACTATTCGGAATGTTCCAATCGGGACGCTTTCGAACAAGGCCTGGGAGTTAAGGTCGCCAACGAATTTGATCTCTACGCCAAGGCGCAACAGCACTCGATCGACGACGCATTGGCGCAGCTGAGCAAAGCAGCACGCAAAGCGCCATGACTACAGTGCAGCGGATCGGGAAGGCCGCGACGGCCGATTTATTGCGGATCTTTGGCGCGCTGGGGCGCTCCGGTTGCTGTGGCGACTTCCCGCCCAGCCTCGTGAGCCGAATTCTGTTCGCCGCTAACGACAGCATCTTTTTGATCCTACCGGTCGCGGTTCTTCATCCATGTGAGGAAGACGACTTAGACCGCATTATTGCTCCTGCCGCTTCAGGCGATTTTGAGCGCACACCGCTTTCGGGCATCTTCCAATCGAATCTCGGTACCGACGAGCAGCAGAACTATTCGGAATGTTCCAATCGGGACGCTTTCGAACAAGGCCTGGGAGTTAAGGTCGCCAACGAATTTGATCTCTACGCCAAGGC
>NZ_RZSG01000925.1:0-2153 GCF_003997725.1 Mesorhizobium sp. M4A.F.Ca.ET.050.02.1.1 | reverse complement strand
GTCAGATCGCGCGCCGGCGCCCATCCCTTCACTTGCGGGTTGTCGACCTCCTCGACCTTGCACCAGGGATTGCCGTTGACCTCGTTGCAACCGAAATTCTTCACACTGGCGCCGCCGGGCAGGCGTCCTTGCACCCTGCCGGTCGCCGACGCGGTGACGCGGATGTTGAGGAGATCGTCCGGCGCGAGGCCAGTGACGATGGAGACGATGGTGGTGGACGGATCCTCGGCTCTCGCCGGCAGGGCCGTCGCCAGCAAAAGGGCGGCGGCCAACGCGACCAGCATCGTTCCTGGCGTATTCGTGCGCCTCATCACCTGGCCATGGCCGATAGGTTCCATCTGGCAGGCTGGCGCTATGGCGCCGCCGCCTGCCGAGGCGGTTTTATAGAAGACGAGGCAGCGCCATGTCACCCCTGAAAAATTCCGAGCTGGCTCAGGCCGGCATGAGCAAGCTCAGCCCGGCATGAGCTAGCTCAGCCTTGCATGAGCAAGCTCAGCCTTGCATGAATCCGGTTCTGAGCGCGTGCGCCCATTCCGGCCGTCCCGCCTGTTCGGCCTGCCTGGCCGCGGCCTCATGGTCGTAGTCGACGGCGATGGCCTCGAAGCGGTCGGGGCGGCCGGGCTCGCCGAGGTCGACGATGCCGGAGCGCGCATGCGGGGTGCCCTGCTCGGAGACATGCGCCGGCGGCGTGTCATCATCATAGGCCGGGCAACCAATGCTGCCGGGGTTGAAGATGACCGGGCCGCCGGGAATACGAATCAGCTCTGCGCGATGGCTGTGGCCGCACAGCACGATGCGGCAGGCGCGGTCGAGCGACTTCAGGCGCCGCCTGATCGCGGCCAGCGGCGCGCGCACCAGCTGGCCGTCGGTGATGGCATCGGCGAGATACTTTTCATCGTGGTCGGGGCGGGCGTGGAAGGCGACCACCCCGGGCGCGATCTCCAGCGTGAGCGGCAAGGCGAGCAGCGCCTCGCGCTGCGCCACCGTCAGCCGGTCCTGGGCGTAGCGGTCGGACGGCCACATCGTTTCGTCGGCGGGGTCCTGCGCCACGCGGCGGTCATGGTTGCCGCGCACGGTCGGCAGGTTGAGCGCCTGCAGCCGTTCCATCGTCTCGCGCGGCCAGAGCGGGCCGGAGACACAGTCGCCGAGATTGACGGCGATGTCGGCCCCGCCGCGGCGCTCGAGATCGTCGAGCACCGCATCGAGGGCAAGCACATTGCCATGGACGTCGGCGAGAACCGCAATGCGCATCAGGCGCTGATCTCGATCTCGGCGGCGCCGACCATGTGCAGCGACTTGTCATCGCCGGCGGCGGCGATGACGCTGTCGAGCAGGCCGGGGAAGCGGCGGTCGAGGTCGTCGCGGCGCAGCCTGATCATGCGGTTGGTGCCGACAGCTTCGGTGCGGGTGACGCCGGCCTCGCGCAGTTTGGCCAGATGATAGCTGAGATTGGTCTTGGAGCCGAGATCGAGGAACTTGCTGCAGTTCATCGGCACGCCTTCCTTGCTGGCGAGAAAGCGCACGATGGCAAGCCTGGTCGGGTCGCCGAGCACGGCGAGCACGATCGGCAGGCTGATCTGGTCAGCATTTGGGTGGGGCAGTGTCATGCCCGAGAATTAAGCACAAACAGAGCCAACTTCAACGCGTCTCCTCCTGCGGCGGGTGCAAACGATCTGATCATCGCGGACCAGTCCTGACACAGGGCTGTCAGCAGGGTTCAGCTATTTTTCCCTGGCTTCATTGACATCATGCCTCGCCATGTCCAATTGTTCAATAACTTTTGAACTAAAAGGACACTCCCATGGACAAGCGGATCTTCTGGCTTGCGCTCGGTTCGTTCGCGATCTCGACCGAAGGCTTCGTCATCTCCAGCCTTCTGCCTGACATCGCGGCCGATGCTGGCATCTCCGTTCCGCTCGCCGGCTCGCTGATCACCGCTTTCGCGCTCGCCTATGCGTTCGGCGCGCCGGTCCTGGCGACCTTGACCGGCGAGTGGGACCGGCGCAGCGTCATCCTGTGGACGCTGGTGTTCTTCGTGCTCGGCAATGTGGTGGCGGCTCTGAGCTCGTCGTTCGAATTGCTGTTGATCGCCCGCATCATCATGGCGCTGTCGTCCGGTCTGTTCGCCGCGACCGCGCAAGGCACGGCGGCGG
>NZ_RZSG01000924.1:0-2153 GCF_003997725.1 Mesorhizobium sp. M4A.F.Ca.ET.050.02.1.1 | reverse complement strand
GGGTGTCCGGGCGGATATCGCCAACTGTCAGCGTCTGCCCGAACTGTAGGAGGGCCAGCCCGCGCCTGGCGCGGGTGAGGCGACGCTCAGCACCTGGCCGGTGCGGGCGTCGCTGATCATGTGCTCGAAGCCACGCCATTCGGCAGCCGTGATGTAGAGTGTCCTGCCGTCAGGCCCGCCGAGCATGCAGGCAAAGCAGCCGCGATCGGCTTCGACCCTGTCGAGCTTTATGCCGCCGTCGCGCACCCTGACGCAATGCCGGTTGGGCACGTCGGCGTACCAGATGCAGCCTTCGGCATCGATGCATATGCCATCGGGATAATCGTTGCCGAGATCTGCCCAGACACGGCGGTTGGTAAGGTTGCCATCGGCCGCGATATCGAAAGCGGTCAGTCGGTTGGCGTGGGATTCGGCGACGATCAGTGTCCGGTTGTCCAGCGTCACGGCCATGCCGTTGGCGAAGGCGATGTTCTCGGCCACCTGTCGCACCTCCCCGTCCTGCGTCACCAGGACGATGGTGCCCGGTCCGAAATGCTGGCCCGCCGCCGGCGCCGGCCCGCCGCCATTGACGTAGACGTTGCCGCGCCCGTCGACCACGATCTCGTTCCACGGGCTGTTCGACAGCGGCCTGAAATCGGCATGGGTGACGAGCGTTCCATCCGTTTCCTGCCGCAGCAACAAGCCTTCCCGGCCGGATATGACAAGCAATCGTCCATCCGGCAGCCAGTCGATCGAATAGGGCAGGGTGGCCGGTATTTTGAGCATGATTTCGCTGTTGCCTTCGGCATCGATGGCAATGATCTCGCCGGTTCCCCAATTGCAGACCCACAGCCGCCCCTCATGCCA
The DNA here is from genome assembly GCF_003997725.1 of Mesorhizobium sp. M4A.F.Ca.ET.050.02.1.1. Taxonomy (NCBI): domain Bacteria; kingdom Pseudomonadati; phylum Pseudomonadota; class Alphaproteobacteria; order Hyphomicrobiales; family Phyllobacteriaceae; genus Mesorhizobium; species Mesorhizobium sp. M4A.F.Ca.ET.050.02.1.1. The sequence goes on along the minus strand of NZ_RZSG01000924.1, from coordinate 1,307 downwards.
GCGCGGCGACTCGCCGAAGGCGAGGCCCTCAGTGATGACCTTGGCGTCAATTGCAGACGATTTCGGCGATGGCATTTGGCGGGCTCCCTGGTCGAGTTGTCTAGCCAAGGACGAGCGGAAAGGTCGAGTTCCGACAGCATAGGCAAAAAATATGGCTGCGCGCCGTGCCGGCGTCGCACCCAACCTCTCCCAATGTTGCGTTGCGGGCAGGGGGGCTTTCCGCTATTGAGGCCGGACCTGAAACAGGGACCGTCCCAGCCCGATGAGCATCGTCGACACGATCAAGAATACGCTCGTTCCGATCCATCGCGAGGGCTATCCGTTCATCGCCGCTTTTGGCGCAGGCACGCTCTTCCTCGGCTATTTCTCTTCGATCCTGTTTTGGATCGGGCTGATCCTGACCGCCTGGTGCGTCTATTTCTTCCGTGATCCCGAGCGCGTCACGCCGGTCGACGACCGGCTGGTGGTGAGCCCGGCCGATGGCATCATCTCGGCGGTCGGGCCGGCCGTGCCGCCGCGCGAGCTTGGCCTCGGCTCTGGCGAGATGACCCGCATTTCCGTGTTCATGAACGTCTTTTCCTGCCATGTGAACCGCGCTCCGGTGCGCGGCCGCATCACGAAGATCGAGCATCGGCCCGGAAAATTCCTCAACGCCGAGCTCGACAAGGCAAGCTCGGAGAACGAGCGCAACGGGCTGGTCATCGACAGCCCCAACGGCACCGTCGCCGCCGTGCAGATCGCCGGCCTGGTGGCGCGGCGCATTGTCTGCTGGGCCGAAGCCGGCGGCTCGATCGCGATCGGCGAGCGTTTCGGGCTGATCCGCTTCGGCTCGCGTGTCGATGTCTTCCTGCCGCTGAATGCCGTGCCGCGCGTCGCCGTCGGCCAGACGGCGGTCGGCGGCGAGACCGTACTTGCCGAATTCGGCGGCGCGGCGGCGACGCCGCTGGTCAGGATTTCCTGAGCCGTGGGCGCGCCCTTCAAGAAATTCGAGGCGCACGCCAGCGGCGGCCCGCGCATCCGCGAGATCCCGATGCGCATGGTGCTGCCCAATCTCGTCACTGTGCTTGCCATCTGCGCCGGCCTCTCCGGCATCCGCTTCGGCTTCCAGGGCCGCTTCGAGCCGGCGGTGGTGATGGTGCTGCTCGCCGCCTTCCTCGACGGCATAGACGGCCGCCTGGCGCGCATGCTGAAGGCGACATCGAAATTCGGCGCGCAGATGGATTCGCTGGCCGATATCGTCAATTTCGGCGTCGCGCCGGCGCTGGTGCTCTATGCCTTCCTGCTCGACCGCGCCGGCTCGTTCGGCT
>NZ_RZSG01000923.1:0-2168 GCF_003997725.1 Mesorhizobium sp. M4A.F.Ca.ET.050.02.1.1 | reverse complement strand
CCGAAGGGAGGATGGAGATCGGAACCGCCAGCGCCACCAGCAGGATCGTGTTGATCAGGAGGTCGCCGACGCGCGGACGGAAGATCAGCGCCGAGACCGTCTCCCAGCCGGTCTGGACCGCGATCCAGATGATGAAGGCCAGCGGCAGCAGCGCAAGCAGCGAGACCAAAGCGGCGGCAAGCAGGATCCAGGACGTCGATCGCCGGCGTCGCGGGCGCCCCGCCGCCGGCAGGCCCGAATGGATGAGGTCGACCGCCGCTTGCATCAGACCGGACGCCGCGCCGCATCGGCCCGCGGACGAAGGTGGCCGAAGGCGCGCTGATCGCAGCCAGGAACGCAGCTTGTCGTCATCGACGATGCCATCTCTAAAACAGAGCGCTCCCGCGGAAAGCGAAGTCCCGCAGGAGCGCAGTCGGTTGCCCTTTTAGGACGAACGCGAACTAAAGCAAGCCGGCTGCCGTCATCAGATCGGTCACCTTCTTGGAGTTCAGCGTCGTCGGATCGACTTTCGGCGCCTGCAGGTCGGCCAGCGGCACCAGCTTTGGGTTGGAGTCAGCGCCCTTGCCGACCGCGTATTCGAAGGAGGTGCCGTTCTTCAGCACGTCCTGGCCACCTTTGCCGGTCACCCATTTCAGGAACGCCTGGGCTTCCTTCGGGTACTTGCTCGAAGCCAGCACGCCGCCGCCGGAGATCGAAACGAAGGCGCCCGGATCCTGGTTCTTGAAATAGTGGAGCGCGACGTTCTTGCTGTTCTCGCCGGTCTTGGCCTGATCGCCGAAATAGTAATAGTGGTAGATCACGCCGCCTTCGATCTCGCCAGCATTGACCGCCTTCATCACGGTGTTGTTGCCCTTGTAGGCGGTGAAGTTCTCCTTCATCGCCTTCAGCCAGTCGGTCGTGGCGGGCTCGCCCTTCAGCTGTAGCAGCGCGCTGACGATGGCCTGGAAATCGGCGCCCGATGGAGAGGCGGCCCAGCGGCCCTTCCAGCTCGGATCGGCGAGGTCGATCAGTGACTTGGGCAACTGGTCTTCCTTGAGCTTGGTCTTGTCATAGGCAAAGACGGTGCTGCGGGCGGCAACGCCGACCCATTTGCCGGTGGCCGGCTGGTACTCCTGCGGCACCTGCGCCAGCGTGTCGGCGTCGACCGGCGCGAACAGGCCGGCAGCCTCAACGAGCGCCATGGCGGGCGAATTCTCGGTCAGGAACACATCGGCTGGCGAGGCCGCGCCCTCGGCGACGATCTGGTTGGAGAAATCGCTGTCGCCGCCATTGCGCAGCGTGACCTTGATGCCGGTTTCCTTGGTGAAGCCAGCTGCCCATTCCTTGGCCAGGCTCTCGTGCTGGGCGTTGTAGACGACGATGCCGGCATCCTCGGCAATGGCCGGGGCGGCAAACAGGCCGAGCGCCAGCACCGTGGCGCCGGCAAGCGTGGAAAGGGCTATTCTCATGGGCGTCGTCCTCGATCTGATGGTCTTGGTTGGCACGGCTGCACCTACCAATACCTGATTAAGCTAGTCAACATTGCAGGCCGGCTTCATTCGGTCGCCGGGCGCAACCTTTCGTGATTTTGCGGCACTTTGGCTTGGACATTATTTCGCCGGCCACGTAACAAATCAGCGCCGAGGCGCGAACATCGGGGGAGAAAACTCTTGTGACCGGCAACAACGAGGCCGAGCTTTCCCGGTTGCTCAAGGCCGCGATCGCGGGAGACGAAACGGCTTACGCCGGCTTTCTAACGCGGACGGCCGCTCTCGTGCGCGGCTTTGCCCGGCGCAAGATCGTTCAGGGCGGGGTCGACCCCGAGGATGTCGTGCAGGAAACCTTGCTGGCCATTCACGTCAAACGGCATACCTGGCGCCAGGACGCGCCGGTGCTGCCATGGATCTACGCCATTGCGCGCTTCAAGCTGATCGACGCCTTCCGGCGGCGCGGGCGGCGCATCGAGGTCGAGATCGACGAGATCGCCGAGACCTTCGCCGAGCCGGAAACCGAGACGGTGAGCGAACGCGACATCAACCGCGTGCTGGAGAGCTTGCCGCCGGCGCAGCGCTCGGTGGTCTCGGCGGTGTCGGTCGAGGGCCGCTCGATCGGCGAGACGGCGGCGAAATTCGGTATCAGCGAGACGGCGGTCAGGGGGTCGCTGCATCGCGGCCTTTGCGCCATAGCCA
>NZ_RZSG01000922.1:0-2171 GCF_003997725.1 Mesorhizobium sp. M4A.F.Ca.ET.050.02.1.1 | reverse complement strand
CCTTTTGAGCTCGCTGGCCGCCATTCCGGCGGTGGCTTTCATCGCCGCATGCAGCGACTCGGAGGAGGAGGCAAAGGCGGCCGATGCGAAGCCCGCCAACCCGTCGACACCCGCCAAGCCGGCGACGCCGGCCGCCGCCAAGGTGCCGGAAGCGCAGGGCACAGTCGACATGGCGCAACTGCTGAAGCCGGGCGCGCTGCCCGAAAAGCAGCTCGGCAAGGACGACGCCAAGGTCACCATCGTCGAATATGCCTCGATGACATGCCCGCATTGCGCGCATTTCAACGATACAACCTTCCCTGAGTTGAAGACCAAGTACATCGACACCGGCAAGGCGCGCTATATCCTGCGCGAATTCCCCTTCGACCCGAGCGCCGAGGCCGGCTTCATGCTGGCGCGCTGCGCCAAGGATAACTATTTCCCGATGGTCGACGTGCTGTTCAAGCAGCAGCCGAGCTGGGTTGGCGTCAACAACACCAAGGAAGCACTGCTGCAGATATCCAAGCTCGCCGGTTTTACACAGGAGTCCTTTGAGGCCTGCTTGACGGACCAGAAACTTCTGGACGATGTCAGAGCAGTCCAGAAACGCGGCGCGGACGAGTTCAAGGTCGACTCGACGCCGACCTTCTTCATCAATGGGAAGACCTACAAAGGGGCGATGTCGATTGAGGAAATGTCGGCCATCATCGACCCTCTGCTCTGACGTCCAGGCCGCGTCGAAGCGACCGAGCTTCGGCGCGCTCGCCTGTAATGTGGGGCGGCGCGAATGAAATTTTCGCGCCTTCGCCTCCTCGGTTTCAAGTCCTTCGTCGAGCCCGGCGAGTTCGTCATCGAACGCGGCCTTACCGGCATTGTCGGACCGAACGGCTGCGGCAAGTCGAACCTTGTCGAGGCGCTGCGCTGGGTGATGGGCGAAAGCTCCTACAAGAACATGCGCGCGTCCGGCATGGACGACGTGATCTTCTCCGGCTCGGGCACGCGGCCGGCCCGCAACACCGCCGAAGTCACGCTTTTCCTCGACAACACCGACCGCACCGCGCCCGCCGCCTTCAATGACGCCGATGAGTTACAGGTGTCGCGCCGCATCGAGCGCGAGGCGGGCTCGCTCTACCGCATCAATGGCAAGGAAGCACGCGCCAAGGACGTGCAGCTGCTGTTCGCCGACCAGTCGACCGGCGCGCGCTCGCCCTCGATGGTCGGGCAGGGCCGCATCGGCGAACTGATCCAGGCCAAGCCCCAGGCGCGCCGCGCCCTTCTCGAAGAGGCGGCTGGCATTTCCGGCCTGCACACGCGCCGCCACGAGGCGGAACTCAGGCTGAAGGCCGCCGAGCAGAACCTCGAACGGCTGGACGACGTCGTTGGCGAACTGGAGAGCCAGATCGACAGCCTCAAGCGCCAGGCGCGCCAGGCCTCGCGCTTCAAGAACCTGTCGGCCGATATCCGCAAGGCCGAGGCGACGCTGCTACATCTGCGCTGGACGCTGGCCAAGACCCAGGAGGGCGACGCGCGTTCGGCACTTGCCGCCGCGACGACGCTGGTCGGAGACCGCGCCGCCGCGCAGATGGCCGCCGCCAGGGAACAAGGCATCGGCGCCCACAGGCTGCCGGACCTGCGCGACGCCGAAGCTGCCGCCGCCGCCGCCTTCCAGCGCCTGTCGATCGCCAAGACACAGATCGAGGAAGAGGCCGGCCGCATCCGCTCCCGCCAGGTCGAGCTTGAGCGCCGGCTGCAGCAGCTCGACGGCGACATGGCCCGCGAGGAGCGCATGGTGCGCGACAATGCGGATATCCTGGAGCGCCTTCGCGCCGAGGAAGCTTCGCTCAACTCCGAGAATGCCGGTGCCGCCGAGCGCGAGGCCACGACGCGCGCCGCCTTCGAACAGGCCGGGGCGACGCTCTCGCAGAGCGAAGCAAAGCTTGCCGCGCTGACCGCCGAACGGGCCGAGGCCGCCGCCTCGCGGCATCAGATCGAACGAACACTGCGCGAGACCGCCGAGCGTCGCGACCGCTTTGCCCGCCAGCTCGCCGAGGTCGACCGCGAGCTTTCCGACATCGTCGCCCGCATTTCCGGCCTGCCCGATCCGGCCGAGAAGCGGCTGCTGGTCGAGGACGCGCTCGCCCGCCTGGAAGAGAGCGAGGCCGGCGCCATCGCCGCCGAGCAGGCCGTCGCCG
>NZ_RZSG01000921.1:0-2178 GCF_003997725.1 Mesorhizobium sp. M4A.F.Ca.ET.050.02.1.1 | reverse complement strand
GGATATCGCCGACAACCAGCGGACCCCAGCAGACGGATTCCTCGTTGCCGCGGCTCAGATTGTCGTAGACCACCGGCAGGTAACCGGCTGCCGAGAGCAGCTTGCAGGTGTGGCTGCCGATGAAGCCGGCGCCACCGGTTACGAGGACGGGGCGACGAGTCATGACACGGCAGCCTCCCTGGCCCACCTGTGGCTGCTGCGCGCGGCAGCGAACCGGCGGCCGCCGAGCAGTGCGTCGAAATACGCCGTGGTGTGGGCGAGGCCTTCGCTCAAGGCGACCTTCGGCTCCCAGCCGAGATGCTGCCTGGCGAAGGAAATATCGGGCTTGCGCTGCTTCGGATCGTCGACCGGAAGCGGCCGGTGGACGATGCGCGAGCGGGAGTTCGTGTAACCGACGACCAGCTCCGCCAGCTCCATGATGGTGAACTCGACGGGGTTGCCGAGATTGACCGGGTGCGCTGCCGCCGCCTGGGCGTTCATCAGCCGGATGAAGCCTTCGATGAGGTCGTCCACGAAGCAGAATGAGCGCGTCTGCGTGCCGCTGCCGTAGACGGTAATGTCCTCGCCGCGCAGCGCCTGGACGATGAAGTTCGACACCACGCGGCCGTCGTCGGGCTGCATGCGCGGGCCATAGGTGTTGAAGATGCGGGCGACACGGACGTCGATGCCGTATGTCCGCGAATAGTCGTAGAACAGCGTCTCGGCCGAGCGCTTGCCCTCGTCATAGCAGGAGCGCGGGCCATGCGTGTTGACGTTGCCGAAATAGCTCTCGGGCTGCGGATGCACCAGCGGGTCGCCGTAGATCTCGGAGGTCGAAGCCTGGAAGATCTTGGCCTTGTGGCGACGGGCGAGCTCCAGAAGGTTGATCGACCCCAGCACGCTCGTCTTGAACGTATGGATCGGATCGGCTTGGTAATGCGGCGGGGAGGCGGGGCAGGCGAGGTTGTAGATCTCGTCGACCGCAAGGTCCATCGGCAGCACATCGACGATGTCGTGCTTGATGCAGGTGAAGAACGGGTCGCGATGCATGCCGTTGAGGTTGTAGCGCTTCCCGGTGTGGAAGTTGTCGAGGACGACGACCTCGTATCCGTCCAGCAGCAGTCTTTCGCACAAATGCGAACCCAGGAACCCCGCGCCACCGGCGACCAGCGCACGGCCACGATCGGCATTGGCGCCCTTGCGGCCAGCCCCCGGGCCAAGTTTCACGACCTTCATAATCCTGCTCATGACTCCCCCTTACGCGGCACGCACACCACCACCCCGGTCGGGCAAGGCTCGACCAAGTCCTGAAACCGTGGCGAACCCCGGCGTCAGCCAAAGGTGCCATCACCCATGATGTGCGTAAAAACGTCTGAGTTTGCGGGAGCTGTACTGTACGGCTTATTGGTTGCCGCTCAGCCTGCTATGCCCCGTGAATCGCGATCACGCGTCTGGTTGCCACCATCGCCGATCTTGCTCGCCCAAATTGCACACCCAACGCATATAAAAATATACCTGTGGGGATAGTAGTCAACTAAATTAGCTGTTTGTTAACCTCACTCGTTCGCGATTGGTTAATCATGAGCCGCGCGGATCGGCTTTTTCCGCCGGCCTGGAATGGCGAGGCCGTAGCGGTCGCAGGCAGCGGCGAAGCAGGCACTCCAGTCGGTGGGAAAGCTTTGTGGCCAACGGCACTGGCGGGCTTGAAGGTGTCGGATGATCGAGCCGGCAAGTGCATCGCAAGTCTATCTTTCGACGCGCTGCGGATGTCCTTGGATAAGCTTGGGAAATACAGATGTGGTTAGCCGGACCACAAACAGTCTCGGCGAAAACTGGCGCAATTGCTGGCAGTCCTGCGCGGGTCGCCGTGGGGGCGAGCCGGGAACCGTCGCCCGCCTGCAGGGCAGGTTGAGGCGGTGCTGCTCGGTGCCGGCGGCCGGCCGGGTTTCACCCGGCTCGCAGTGGCGTTTCCACTCTGGGGTGCAATGGGCGAGCCGGGCGTCGCCCGACGAAAAACCGCCTGCGGGGATAACATCCGAGGACGTCCGGGCAGGCATTCGAGCCACCTGCGCTATTGGGAGGAAGGGGGCTCACCAATGGACGACAAGGCCCGCGAACGGCGGGCCTTGTCGATCATGTCGAAACCTTTGCCACCGGCGGCCTACTCCCCGCCCATCTCCTTCTTGAACTGCTCGAAAT
>NZ_RZSG01000920.1:0-2178 GCF_003997725.1 Mesorhizobium sp. M4A.F.Ca.ET.050.02.1.1 | reverse complement strand
GAGGTGAGGTCGTGGATGCTCTTCCTGGTCGGTCTTCTCTTTTCGATCATCGCCTTCATCGACGGCTGGTTCGTCCTCGATCCATATCCGGGCTATGCCGGTGTGGAGAAAAGGCGTCAGGAGAGGCGGCAGGATTACACTGACACCAAGGCCGATCTCATAGACCGCCTCATCGAATTGCGGGACGATCATAACGCCAAGGTTGAAGACATTTTGAAAGGGCTCGGCAGCCGCAGAAGAGAACACGCTGCTATCCTCTCCAGCCGTGCGCGGCTTTTGGCTCTGTTCAATGAACACCAAGAGCAGCTCGAGAGGAGTTGCAACCAGCTCCTCTCCAGATACCGCGAAGCAAACATCCGCGCGCGCAAGACTCCCGCTCCAAAACACTTCTCCCAGCCTTTCAAACTCCAAAAGACCAAGCCCATTGTCCAAAACGATGGTGAGCTCAAGGATACCGATCTTACTTCATCAATAGCCGCTGCCCAGCAGGCGCTGAACGAGCAGATGCTGCAGGTCGGTAAGGAATGCGAGTCCGGGATCGAAAAGTACCGCGATCTCGACAAGCTGTATCCGGAGACGCTCGATGGCCAGGCCTAGAAGCCGTCGCAGGGCAGGGAGCTCCCGCGGAAAAGGCGTTGGAGCGATTGTCGGAGCAATCCTGCTTGGACTTGCCTCGCTCGCAATGTTTTCCGGCTATGTCTGGCTCAACGTAAAGGCCCGGGACGTAGTGGAAACGGACGCAAAGACGGGCTGCCCGACAAAGGCGGGACCGAACAGCGTCACCGCTGTTCTTTTTGACACCTCTGATCCCGTCCCGCTGGCGACCATGGAGGATCTTGCCAACAAATTCAGGCAGATTGCCGGCACGATCAAGCAGGGCGGCTACCTCTGGGTTGGCACCCTGACAGCGGTACCTGGCGATCTGAAAGAACTGTACGCGCGATGCAATCCGGGAGACGGCTCAACGGTTGACGTCTGGACCAGCAATCCCGGAAAGCATCAGAGAATCTGGGAAGAGGCCTTCGACAAGCCCCTGAAGGAGCTGCCGGCGCACTTACCGGCGGATAGCCAGGCTGATCAGTCGCCGATCATGGCTGGCATCCAGAAACTGAAGCTCAGCCTGTTCGACAACGGCATGTTTGACAATGTTCCAAAACGGTTGGTCCTCGTGTCGGACATGATGGAGAACACGCCTGCCTATTCCCAATACAAATCGGGCGCCGACTACAACGCCTTCAAGAAGAGCCCAGCAAATTCGCGGTTTAGGACCGATCTTCTCGGCGCCGAAGTAACCATTCTCTATTTCAACAGGCCGGAACGGAAGTTCCCGTCCGTCGACCACGCCAATTTCTGGACGCAATGGTTTTCGGAAAACGGGGGCAATCTCAGCGACTTTACAAAGCTGGAAGGGATGTAACCCATGGCCGCCCGCAGACAATCCTTCCTCGATACGTGGATCTTCCCGCAGGCTTTCTATATCGCTCTGACGATAGGCGGGTGTGTCTTTATCGCCGTCACCAAGACCGCCGGCATAAGTCCGGCCATCTCATCAGCGGTGCCGATCGGCATCATGATCGGCTACTTCGCGTTTTCCTGGTACGTCGGGAAATTGCGCCTTCACGACGAGCAGACAGGTGACAACCTCTACTACATGGGCTTCCTGTTCACGCTCTCCAGCTTGGGTACCTCGCTTTACCAGTTCGGCACAGACGCATCGACCGACGAAATCGTCAGGAATTTTGGCATCGCGGTGACGTCGACCATCACGGGTATCGCACTGCGCATCTTCTACAATCAGGTGCGACGCGACCCAGCTGACGTCGAACGGGCAGCCCGTCACGAGCTCGCGGACATGACACGGCGCGTGCGCACCGAGATGGAAAGCGTAGCGCGTGAGTTCGCCGACTTCCGCCGGGTTTGCAATCAGATGTTGGAAGAAGGCTTCGACGAAATAGCCCGACAGGCGGAAAAGAACGGCGATCAGGTGCGACAGGCCTTCGAGGGCATGGCCGCCAAAGCGATAAAGCCCGTCCAGGAGACTTCGGAGAAGATCGCCAAAAGCCTCGATGATACGTTTGGCCGTATCGAAATGAGGTTTTCGGGTGTTGCTGAAAAGGTCGGCAAAGTCGCTGCGTCGCTCGACACGGCGAATGCCTCCATGGCCGGCACGGTCTCCAA